>CAZOYZ010000526.1:0-3884 GCA_964584045.1 uncultured Prolixibacteraceae bacterium
AGCCGGGTTGAAGATGCTTGATACCCTGGGGGTCAAAGAAGAGCTGATTTCCTTTGACGAGTTCTGATGCAACGGGCTCCTGTATTCTTGTGCTTGCCCGGGATCACGCTGTGACCGGCGGATCAGCGGATACCGATTCCGTTTACCAGAAGAAAGATCAGCGCCGCCAGTATGGCGCTGACCGGAATAGTTAAGATCCAGGCCCACAGTAGGTTAATCGTGATCCCCCAGCGCACGGCCGATAATCTTTTTACTGCTCCGACACCCATGATCGAGCCGGTAATGGTATGAGTCGTACTGACGGGGATTTTCAGGATCTCTGTCAGGAACAGGGTGAGCGCACCGGCTGTTTCTGCGCAAACACCTTCCAGTGCGGTTACTTTGGTAATTTTAGTCCCCATTGTTTTTACGATCCTCCAGCCTCCCATCATGGTCCCTAATCCGATCGCACCGAAACAGGCAAAGGGGATCCAGTCGGGCATCGTGTTGACCGAGTCGATTTGCCCGACTGCGATCAGTGCTGTCGCAATAATACCCATTACTTTCTGCGAGTCGTTCATGCCGTGCCCCAGGCTGAATAATCCGGAGGATACCAACTGCAGTTTCCTAAAGATGTTCTCGGCTTTTCTTGCTTTTATCCGTCTGAATGCCCATAAAATCCCGATGGTGATCATCGACGAGATGATCATGCCGATCACGGGGGCCAGGACGATAAACGAGGCAATTTTGAGAATGACAGCGGAATGTATAGACTGAAATCCGCCGGCACAAATTGCGGCACCTGCGAATCCGCCAATCAAGGTGTGCGAAGACGAGGAGGGGATACCCAGCCGCCAGGTGAGCAGGTTCCAGGAAATGGCTGCAAGTATTCCCGACAGAATAACAGGAAGTGTGATATACGGTTCCAGTACGACCTTGGAAACCGTATTGGCTATGCCGAACTCTCCGATGATGTATTTGGCGACGAATAAGGCGATGAAATTAAATGCAGCAGCCCACAAGACTGCCTGGAAGGGAGTTAATACTTTGGTTGAAACGATGGTTGCGATCGAATTGGCCGCATCATGAAAGCCGTTGATGAAATCGAAAATAATTGCCAATGCAATTACGAAGATAAGTAAGGTCATTGGTCTTTTCGTTATGCGTATTTCACAAAAATCGTCTTAAGCACTTTACCTGTATGGTTTATTCTGTTTGCTGCATTTTCCAGTTCCTGAATAATTTCCTTCAGTTTGATCAGCTCTACCGTTTTAATCTCACTCTGGAAGAGATCAATGATCCCATGTTCATACACGGCATCGGCCTGTTCTTCCAGGTGTTTAATTTCCCTGTAATGCTGCCGGAATCCCTTATCCGTTTTTTTGAGGTTTTCCAGTTCTTCCATAGCCCCTCTTACTTCAAGGGTTCCATGATAGATGATTTCTGTCATCTGGACCGTGCATGAAGGCAACTTTTTAGGCGAATACAACAGTACTTTTTGCGCCGCGCTGTTAATCACATCAATAATATCATCCATACTGTCCGCGAGGGCATCGATATCTTCCCTGTCAAAGGGGGTAATAAATGTTTCATTGAGCGCTTTCAGGATGCGGCCCGTCACTTTATCCCCTTTGGCTTCTTCCTCCTTAATTAAATGACAAAGGTTTTCGATATCATTTTTGTCGGCAGATGTAAATAAATCACGTAAAAGAGTTGCCGATTGCACCAGGATCTCTGATGTCTCCTTCAGCATGGGGAAAAATTTTACATCTTTGGGCGAAAAGATACTTAAAATAGAATTGACTTTCATGTGTTTATTTTTTCAGTTGACGCCTCTGCAATCTGCCTGTCAGCGTTCCTGTTCATTTCCATCCATTCACTTCTTCGGGAGGCAAACTTATAAATTTAATTTCAAAAGACATCTATTGGCACAGGATCGGGAACAGAATTGATCATTTTATTTAATTTTGCGTCAACCGCCTTTAAATTTATTCATGAAAGACCTTCAGTCTGCATACGGTTTTTCTGAAAAAGAGTTTGAAAAATTTTTCAGGCAATATTATAAACTGGCTCTCCTGATCTCAATCCGGATCACAGATGATCTGGTCTCTTCGGAAGATCTTGTTCAGGACGTCTTTTTTGACTTATGGGAAAATCAGAGAGTGAATCCACGTGACTTTAACCTTAAGTCCTACCTTCTGAAATCAGTAAAAAACAGAAGTCTGAATTACAACCGCGATAAAAAAGTTCATCTGGAATTCAACCTCAATTTACATGAAGATCCCGATGAAGCGTACAATTTTGAAAGAGATGAGAAAATTTCCAGAGTCCTGCTGGAGATAGACAACCTTCCGCCGAAATGCCGGGAGATTTTTAAAATGGTGGTGTTTAATCGTTTGAAATACAGTGAGGTGTCAGCAAAATTAAATATCACGAACAATACCGTCAAAACCCAATTGGCGATCGCTTATAGACAGTTAAAGAAATTCTGCCTTATCTTTTTCTGATTTTTCTTTCACCCGTTTTCAGATTTTTGTGTAGTACTTGGAAAAGTATTTAGAATGCGTTTGCTATTTGCAGGAGTATTACAAAAAATGATAAAGCTTGGAAAATTACTTAGACCATAACAATTTGGAACAACAGGAAAAGGAGATCAATGACCTGTTTGCCGGTGATCGTCCGGTTATTGAAAAAGTTGCAGGAGTAAGTGTTGACAAGGCCTGGAAGAATATCCTTTACAGAAAACGGGGGAAGGTGGTCCGCATGACCGTCCAAACCGGCCTGAAGTATGCAGCGGTGATCCTGTTGTTTTTACTGACAGGATATTATTTTGCTTTATATCAGATCAACACGGAAAATCACCATGCTTATACCGTTTTTCACATTCCGAATGCCGAAACGGGAAGCGTCGTTTTGCCCGACGGGACAAAAGTGAAACTGAATTCTTCGAGCGAGTTGAAATACCCGTTGCGCTTCCTGAATTCGAGAGAAGTTTTTCTGACTGGTGAGGCATTTTTTGAGGTAGAATCCGATTCGCGTCATCCTTTCCTTGTTCATGTCGATGATTTTACCATTAAGGTGACAGGTACCAGGTTTAATATTCAATCCTATCCGGATGCGAATCCGGAAACCACGTTGGAGGAAGGGAAAATAGCGGTGATCGATCGGGAAGGGAATACGCTGGTCGAATTGAAACCCAATGAAAATCTGGTGTATGACCGGAGCCAAAAGCGTGTTTTGGTGACAGCGGTTGATGCCCGCCAGAAGACGGACTGGAGGACCGGGAAAATTTTTCTTAAAAACCAGACGATCGAAGAAATGGCAAAGATCATTGAGCGATGGTACAATGTGAAGGTCGTTTTTGATGATGAATCCATCAAGGAAGTCCGGCTTACCGGAACGATCCTGAAAGACAAGCCCATCGAACAATTGCTGAATGTACTGGTAAAATCGGAATCCATCGGTTTTAGTTTCGTGACGGGATCAGACGGAATCGAGATCATCCATGTGAAGTATGAAAAATAAAAAAGAAGCGGTGAAAGATTAGGGACCTGTCACCGCTTCGGCTAAAACTAATACGCAAATATTAATTTTTAACAGTTCAAATTTATGAAAAAAAAATGGTTGAATGACGGCCTGAAAAGGTTGTTGTCTAAAGTTTCTAAAATTATGAGGTTAACGGCAGCATTTATTTTTCTTGCGGTGTTAACGGTACACGCAAAATCGTACTCTCAGCAAACGAGGTTGAGTTTCTCTTTTCAAAAGACTTCCATTGCCGATGTATTGGCTTTTATTGAAGATAAAACTGAATTCTATTTCTTTTATAAGGAAAATGAATTGCAGGCAAGCAAATTAATCGACATCGATATTTCCAACGGAGATATCAACCGGATTTTGAGCGAAAT
>CAZOYZ010000527.1:0-3881 GCA_964584045.1 uncultured Prolixibacteraceae bacterium
GAAGGGATCACGGGCATCATGGCCCATCTGGCATACGTCGAAAAAAGGGTGGTCGGATGGGACCCGATAAAGAGAAAAATTGTTTAGCTGTAGATTCTGAAGATTCCGGTTTGATAATTTCATCTTTTTTTGGGTAATTTGCGCCCAAAGGGTTCGATTTGTCATGAGTAAGGAATCAGATAGTTTAAATAAAGAGAAATTTGAAAAGACGTATCATGGTCATTTCAGTTCTTTTTACCAGATTGCTTTTCATTTTTTAAATGATGAAGAGGATGCAAAGGAAGTGATCCAGGAAGCATTCATCAGGCTCTGGGAAAAGCAGGTCTATCTGAAACCGGAACCGGAGATCAAAAATTACCTGTTCATCCTTGTCCGGAACCGTTGCCTGAATCTGCTTCGCGACAAGCGAAAAACCCTGCTGGAAAGAGACAGTTCCGACTACCTGACCGCTCAAATCAATTACAAATTGCTGAGCGTGACGGGCGAAGATCTCATGTTGTCCGCCGAATTATCCGAAAAGATCCGGCTTGCTATATCCGGACTGACTCCCCAGTGCAGGCAGGTATTTACTATGAGCCGGATAGACGATCTGAGCAATGATGAAATTGCCGAAAAACTGCAGATCTCGGTAAAAGGGGTTGAAGCCAATATGACGCGGGCGCTTAAAAAACTTCGTAAAGACCTTTCCGACTATTTATCAGAGGACAAGGGAAAGACCATCAGCTTACCTGTCTTAAATTTTTTAATCTCTTTTTTTTAAAAAAATGATTTTTCATATAGGGTTCCGGTTGCAGTTTGTGTTTTTATGCTGTTAACCACAGAAAAAATGAATCCTGTTGAAAAAATGATCGTCCGTTTTCTCCGGAAAGAGGCGACTCCCGAAGAATTAACAGCGCTTGACCAATGGAGCGACCAGCAGACCAACCGAAGTCTTCTGAAAGACTATCTTAAACTTTGGATCTGGTCCGCTCAACTTCAAAGTCGTCGTCCGGAAGTCGAATTTGATGATACCTGGAGGAAGATCCTTCAAAGGCGGAACAGGATCAATCCGTGGGAGGGCAGGTTCCGGCAGCTTGCCGGATATGCTGCTGTTGCCCTTGTGATGCTGAGCCTCGGATGGTGGGGAGCCCGTCAGTACGATAAGAGTTTTCATGAGTCCGGAGAACAGCAGTTTTTGATCACCGCCGATCAAAAAGCCAATTCAATCATCACGCTGCCTGATCAAACACGGGTTTATCTTCGCGGCGGGGCCACGCTCAGTTACACGTCAGCCTTTAGTTCCGATTCCCGTGAAGTACTTCTTGAAGGAGAAGCTTATTTTGACGTGACGCGGGATGAAGTGCATCCGTTCGTGGTGAGGATGGAACATGCTTCTGCCGAAGTGTTGGGAACCAGTTTCAATGTATTGGCTGAAAAAGGAAGTGCTGTTTATCAAACCACGCTGGTCAACGGGAAAGTGATTTTCCGGTCGGAAGATGGAAAGAAGTATCCGCTTTTGCCCGGGCAGATGATCGAATTTGATGTGAACAGTCAGCAGGCGAAGATTGAACATGTCAATACCGAACTGTACACGGCCTGGAAGGACGGCAAAGTCATTTTCAGGGATGCGACACTGGGTGAAATCACGGATCAGCTTGAACGGATCTATCACGTCGAGTTTATCTATAAACACCCTGATCTGGCTCAGAAATACCGGTTTTCGGGGACGTTCCACCGCGAGACCTCCATTGGCGACGTCATCACCATGTTAAAATTGTCGATCCCGATGGAAGTCACGCGTGAAGAGCGGTTCCCGGCCCCGAACAGGATTTATATCCAATAAAAAGCGGGCAATACTACCAATATTACCCGCGATTATCAAGGGACTACCAATCCCTCAATAAATTTTAATTAATGTAACAATACAAATTTATGAAAAAGAAATGGGTATTCAACGGGAATTTAGCCCGTTATTACGTAAAAAAACTGTGTCTTATGATGCGTTTAGTGTTATTTCTGCTGGGAGTGTCGGTATTTGTGGTCAATGCAAATACGGCCAGTTCACAGTCCGTGAAGTTCACTGCGAAGTTCGATGGATCGACGCTTGCGGAAGTCTTTGAAATGTTGGAAAAACAATCCAATATTGGTTTTCTGGTTCCGGGAGATCTGCTGAAAGATCAGACGAAGATCAGCCTGTCCTTCGACGAAGTCGCGGTCGAAGATGTGCTGCACCGCATTCTTGACTCCAGAGGCTATGAATTTGAATTTGTAGGAAAGAACGTGGTCATTACTCAAAAACCCGGCCAAACTGTAGTTGCTCAGCCACGGGCGGTAAAAGGGCGGGTGACTAATTCCGCAGGAGAGCCTCTTCCCGGGGTGACGATAGTGATAAAGGGAACTTCCGGCGGAACTATTACCGATCTTGACGGGATCTATTCTGTTTCAAACGTTTCCGGTGATGCCACATTGATTTTCTCTTTTATAGGGATGAAGACGAAGGAAATTGCAGTTTCGGGCAAGTCGCAGATCAATGTGGAAATGGAAGAAGAAACACTTGGTGTCGAGGAAGTTGTTGTTGTGGGTTACGGGACCCAGAAAAAGGTAAACTTGACGGGTGCAATAGATGTGGTGTCCGGAGAACAACTGGAAAACAGGCCTGCTGCAAACGTTTCGTTGCTTTTGCAGGGAACAGCCCCCAACCTGAATATCAACCTGGGCCGGTACGGGGGAGAACCGGGAGCCAAACAAACATGGCAGATCCGCGGAAAAGGATCGCTTTCAAGCAATGACAGCCCCCTCGTTTTGGTTGACGGCGTGGAAATGGATGTCAACTTGATTGATCCTGAATCGATCGAAAGTGTCTCGGTTTTAAAGGATGCTTCCGCGTCTGCAGTATATGGTTCGCGCGCCGCCTTTGGGGTCGTTCTGGTCACGACAAAAAAGGGGAAGAATCAACCTGTACAAATTCAATACAGCAATAATTTATCCTTTGCTGTTCCGATTTACGTTCCGAGCATGGAAGATTCGTATACCTATGCCACCGCATTTAATCAAGCGTCGGCAAATGCCAATCTGGCCCCTACTTTTAAAGACGAACAGGTCGAAAGGATCAAGGGTTACATCAACGGGACCTATCCCTATGAATACAATCCCGATGCCCCTCCAAACAGCTTATGGCGTGGGCGCTGGGACGGAAATGCCAATTATAACTGGACAAAGGAATATTACAAATCCAGTGTGCTTCATCAAAAACACAACATTAGTTTAAGCGGGGGAGGAGAAAAAACACAATATTACCTTACTGCAGGGTTGTACGATCAACCGGGATTATACAGTTGGGGCAATGACGGCTACAAAAGGTATAATACGGTCGCCAATATTACTTCAAAAGTGAGTGATTGGATTGGCTTTAGTTTCAATTCGAAGTATGCGAGAACTGAAACCAATAATCCCATCGGGATGGTCGCTTTGCCAAGAACCTATACCTGGTCACAGTTTATCGATTTCTTCCCTACCATGCCAAAGTATAATATCGATGGAACGACGATAATTAATCCGTTGATGCTGCTTCTGCAGAACGGAGGAAGGATCAAGACGCAAAATCATGATCTGTGGCTGAATCTTGGGGTTGAACTGGAACCTGTTAAAGGATGGAAAACAAATATTAAATATAATTATAATACCCGGTGGGGATCCGAAGCGAAAACGCCTAAACCGGTTCCTGTTCCGATTCCCAACGGTACCATAGGAAACATCGGAGAATCAAAGAACGGGTATCAGATGAGTCTGAATCAAGGCCAGTACACGCTTTTCAGTGCTTATACGAGCTATGATAAAACGATCGACAAACATTATTTTAAAGCACTGGTCGGGTATGAACAGGACGTACACTCTAATAAAGG
>CAZOYZ010000528.1:0-2271 GCA_964584045.1 uncultured Prolixibacteraceae bacterium
ATAGCTATTCCAGTCAAGAATCTTAAAACTGTATAGTAATTTTAGGAAAGGACACTGTAATTTCAGGAAAGGACAAAACGGCACCCGACATGCACCCAAGGATCAGCGAAGGAGCACCGAACGATCAGCGAAGGAGCACCCAAGGATCACCCAATTGTCAGAAAAATCTGTGAAGAATTACCAGTCTCTTTTACACAGCTCATCGGTGATCGCATAAACCACCGGACAAATTTCGCAGTTCTTTTGCGTCAGCTTCAGGATCTGGTAGAAACGTTTGCGGTCGGTGTGCGGATATTCGCGACACGCGCGCGGCCGGTTTTCATAGACACAACAGGAATTGCCATCCATCAGAAAAGGACAGGGTGTTCGCTGAAATACGTAGTCGTTCTCTTCGTCCAGATACAAATACCGGCTTATAAAATCCGAAGGTTTCATTTTTTGGCTCTTTGCCAGTCGTTCCACGTCTTTGTCGATCACGATGGGACTGATGGAAGAACAGCAATTGGCGCAATCGAGGCAGTTAAACCGGCTGAAAGCTTCGTGATGTAATTCCTGAACCACGGAATCGAGGTTTTTGGGATTTTTCTTTTTCAATTTCTGAAACAAAGCCGAAAACTCCTGCCTGCGGTTGGCGGTCATTTCCCGGAGCTGTTCAGGCCTGAAATACCGGATGGGTTCCATTTTTACGTTTTCTCCTTTTAACTTGTGCCATAAACAATCCGGAAATAACAACGACGATTCCCAACATTTTTTGCACATTGATTTTATCGCCTAAAATAAAAAAAGACAAAACAGCGACAAATACCGGGATCAGGTTGATAAACATGTTCGATTTATTGATACCCAGATTCCGGATGCTGTAGGTGAAAAATACAAAGGCCAGGATGGAAGCAAATACCGCCAGTTTTACGATCGCTCCGAAAGCTTCGGCATTAAACGGAGTTGCCAGCGCCGTTCCGGCTTCAAAGATTCCCCAGAAAGGTAAAAACATTAACGCCCCGAACAGATTTTGCCAGGCAACGATCGTGTAGCCATTGTAATGTCCGGTCAGCTTTTTCAGGATCACGGCGTAGCCGATCGTGGACAACACGGCAATCAATTCGAGTGCAATTCCCAGCGGCGACGCTCCGAGCCCGGACGAAAGGTCAAAAACGACCAGACCGACCCCGCCAAATGAAATGAGCAAACCGATAAAGTTGGCGCTGCTCATTTTTTCTTTATAAAAATACCAGGCAGCAAAAGGGGTGAACAGCGGAATGGTGGCTACGATCACCGCGGCAACTGTGGATGAAACGTATTTCAATCCGAAACTTTCGCCCATGAAATACAGGAAAGGCTCAAAAAACGAAAGCAAAATCACAGCCCCCCTGTCTGCCTTTCTCAGCGGCTGCAATTTACCGATCATCTTTGCCACGAAAAACATCAGCGCGGCCGACAGGCTCAGCCGGAACAGGACAACCGTCATCGGTTCGTATGCTTTGTAAGCCACTTTAAACCATATGAACGAAAAGCTCCAGAAGAACATGGCCAGCAAAGCGGAACCGTAGTATTTGAAGGATTTGTTTTCCATTTCGCCCAAAACAAAGAGACAAAAGTAGGTAAAAACTTCAGCAAAAATCAAGTAGGTTATTTACCCATCATTGCAGAAGGAGAGGATTCCTATCTGGTGAAGCTAAACCAAGTGATAAATACCGTTGTAGATACAGATCTCGCTTATATAGCCGGGTACAACGCAGGAACTGCAACTAAAATAAAAAAGCTGTTAAGTGTGATCGCCGAATCAGTCCCATTTAAACCTAATATCGCCGCATTGTCCCGGAAACTGGATTTAAGCAGGGATAGCGTGTACCAGTATATTTATCTGTTAAAAGACGCGAAACTTCTGAATACTTTGAGTTCAGAAGGGAAAGGGGTCTCCGTAATGCAAAAGCCGGATAAAATATTTTTGGAGAATACAAATCTTGTTTTCGCTTTAAAAGAGAAGCCAGACACAGGAAATATCAGGGAAACATTTGTCTTAAACCAGTTATTGAATACAGGATTGCAGGTCAGTTCCCCTGCTGAAGGAGATTTTACCGTAAATGAATTGACAATAGAGGTTGGCGGTAAAAATAAAAATGCGTCCCAGGTCAAGCATTTGGATCACTATTTAATTGCTGCCGATCACATTGAGACAGGAATTGGAAATAAAGTTCCAATCTGGCTCTTCGGATTTTTATATTGACAATTTTCCCTATCTTTCATGTATATCGATGATAGATTTGCCGCCGA
>CAZOYZ010000528.1:2371-3880 GCA_964584045.1 uncultured Prolixibacteraceae bacterium
AGGCGAAGGAATAATGGTTGAGTTTAAGACTTCGCGAAATGAACTCAACAAAAACACCTTCGAGAGTATTTGCGCTTTCCTGAACAGGAAGGGAGGTCATTTGCTTCTGGGAGTAACCGATAGCGGGTCAATTGAAGGAGTCGAAGAAACACAGGTTCAAAACCTTATTGATCTGTTGGTTAGCTCTATAAATAATCCCCAGAGACTTTCGCCGACGGTCTATCTTATTCCTGAAATCGTGGATATGGATGGAAAGAAGATTATTTATCTGCACATTCCGGAAAGTTCACAGGTCCATTCTACTACCGGAAAAATATTCGACCGCAACAGCGACGGTGACTTTAATATCACCGGGAATCATAGTTTGGTTGAACAACTGTACCTGCGCAAGGCAAATAGCTTTACCGAATCGGGCATCTATAAGTTTCTGTCTCTCGGGGATTTCCGCTCCGACCTGATTGCGTATGCCAGGAAACTGGCTTCCATACGCATTCCCGGTCATCCATGGGAAAGCATGAATGACGGAGAGTTGCTTCGCAGTGCCAAGCTCTACCGTAAAGATTTCAAGACAGGTGAAGAGGGTTTTATTCTGGCGGCTGCACTTTTATTTGGGAAGGATGAAGTCATTCAGAATATCCTTCCGGCATATAAAACCGACGCCCTGGTCAGGATTGTAAATACGGATCGTTACGACGACCGTCTGGAAGTGCGGACTAACCTCATTGAAAGTTATGATCTTTTGATGGGTTTTATTCGCAAGCATTTGCCGGACCCATTTTACCTGGAGAACGACCAACGAATAAGCCTACGGGATAAAATTTTCAGGGAAGTGATAGCCAACACATTGGCCCACAGAGAATTTATGAACTCATTTCCTTCCAGGTTAGTGATTGATGAGGAAAAGGTAGTCATTGAAAACTGGAACAAGCCCTATATCCCCGGGATCATCAATCCTGATAATTTTTATACCCATCCGAAGAATCCGATTATCCTGGAGGTTTTTAAGCAGATCGGGCGTGCTGATGAACTTGGTTCAGGGGTCCGAAATGTTTTCAGATACGGGAAACTTTACGGGAAACATGAACCTGTTTTCAAAGAAGGAGACATTTTCAGTACCATTATTTCTATTCCCGTTAAATATATCTTCAAAACCGAAACCGGAGATTATGTTGCTACAGAGAGTGACGTGTCGTTCAAGGATAAAACAGAAAATGATGGAATAAACGATGGAATAAACGATGGAATAAATAATGGAATAATAAAACCGGTAAGTGATACAACGCGGCAATTGTTAATGAATATCGTCTTTTATGTCCGCAAGCACCCGGGATGCGGTGCAGGAGATATTGCCCTGTACATAAATCGTTCTATTCCCACAACAGAAAGGCACATCATCACTTTACGAAGACTAAACCTGATTGAGTACGCTGGTGCAAAAAGAGCGGGCGGCTATTATTTGACCCGGAAAGGTAAGCTTTAATTGGTGTTCTCTCTTTATGACGGAAGCCG
>CAZOYZ010000529.1:0-3854 GCA_964584045.1 uncultured Prolixibacteraceae bacterium
CGAAACGGGAATCCGCAGTTGGCGTACCACCAAACCCCGCCCTGCAATATGTACTTTATTAACGCCTGGTTTTTATTCATTTTTAATATTAAAGTCAATTTATTATGAACCATAATATTTATAGAGCAATAGGATTTATTCTTGGACTAATATTTATCGCAATCATGACTAAAAACGTTATTGATTCAGAACGACTGGAGCATCGGCTTGATGTTCTAATTTCTCAAGGCGATTCTTTACATTTAAAAGTTCATTCTTTAAGGAGTCAATGTCGTGAACTGTCTTAATGTGCTGATTCTCTAATTTCAATACGTGACTCTCTAAAGACTGATTCTTGTCGTTTTGATAGAACCCAAATGCTATTCCAATTGCAATGAGTAAAATTGACCATTTTTCAAAATATGATAATTTTCTCCTTAATTTTCTCTCGAATTTTAAAAGTCCTTTTCCGTATTCTTTAAGTTCAATTCCTTTTTGTGTCAATTTGAACCAGCCTTTTGTGTCAAGAGTTGGTTTAAACAATCCGTATGTGTCCCCAAATTCGGCAATACTATGCGGCAAATATGCTTTGTCGTGTTCGTCTAAGTCTAAATATTTGTCGATTTGTTCTTTAATGTTGAAATACTCAACATTTTCAATGTCATTAATTATTAAATCAAGGAATTTAATGACCTTGTTTTTATTGTATTCGCCATTCATTTTGTTTTTTTAAAAATTATCTCGGTGGTGTCAGTTTGGAAACCATTTCGTCAGAAGCACGATAGAATTTTCCAATTTTTGTGTACGCAACAAAATATTGCCAGTTAATTCCGTCAGGTGAACATGCAATTACATATTCACCAGATGTCACTTCTTTGACGTGATATTCTCCGCAGATTTTGATATTATTTTGAACAATTAATTTTCCAATTTCTACGTATTCAGAACCACGAGGCATTCTCCATGATTGATTGTAAGTCCTTGAATCATTAATTACTGTTTGTGGTTCTTTAGGCTTAATTTCATGTTTATTCAAATAATTAATTCTTAAGGCAATTAGTCCAGTGATTACTAAAATGAAGAAAGCTGCGGATGAGATTCCAATTAATTTGTATTTACGAGCATTCATATTCTTTTTCCTTTAAACTTGGCGTTAACTTCTGAGCAACTAACACGTGTTCTTTATTTCTCTTTTAGCCCCCTTGCAGGTGTTGTTATTCCACCGTATTAAAGGGTATAACAACACCTCTTAGGCGGATCATACAAAATACTATTCGGCTGATGCTTGATTCCCACAATGCAGCGTATGGAAACATGTCTGTATATGTCTGTCGCCTTCAGTTTGTTCACAGTAGCGTGCATTGTGAGAGCGGCCTATTTCGAACTTTGATGCACTAATGATTATACCTACTAAATTAAAACTAAATTGCGATTCAGAACTGCAGTTTTACGTAATTTTTGGAGGATAGTATCGTTATTCTTGCCGCATGGCTTCTCTCCACACTCACACGCTGCTCTGGCACTGATAAACGTTTTGTACCTTGAGTTTGTCATAGCGCTTGCCGGCAGGGCGGGTGTCAATGGCTCCATTTCCATTACCAGTTGCCGTTTCGGTCGTTGGGTTCCCGTAGTTTGGGCTACCAATTTAATGCCGTAGTGCGGCCGGCACCCTAAATTTATTGTTCCAGTTCCTCAATGATCCGGAAGGTTAGATTGATGCGGGGCGTATGGATCTTCTTTGACTTTGGCAGGCTGTGGAGCCAGTTTAACTGTGTTTGACCTTTCATGACCAGCAAGCTTCCATGGTCGAGTACCTGCTCTGCTTTTTCTTTGGTGCGTTTATCCTTAAAGCAGAATCTGCGGGCGGCGCCAAAGCTTAGCGAAGCGATGGCCCCTTCACGCTTCAGGTATTTCTCGCCGTCACTGTGCCACGAAACGCCTTCTTCACCCGAATGATACAGATTGAGCAGGCAGGAATTGAACTTTTCATTCAGCTTATCCTCGACAAGAGCTTTTAATTCGAGCAATTCGCTTGTCCAGACTAAAGCCCGCCGGGTGGTATTGGAGTAAGTGTAGGTGTATTCGCGGTCAGCGTACCAGGCAATTTTGCGCTGGGTAACGATGTGCTTTCCCAAAACAATCACTTCATCGTTCTTCCATTCGATTGCCGACATCAGCCTTTCAAAATAATGATCGGCCTGCGGCTTCGGCAGAATAATACCGAAGTAATTGACCACACCGTCGCCCGGCAGAAGATTTGCCTTTTCATCGATTAACGAGCTGAATAAATCCATTACCAAATTTCCTTTTCAGGATCTATAACCATTTTCAGTCAGCTCTTGTTTTATCAGAGGAAGCCGGATTTCAGCATAATTGCAAACCGCTTCCCGCACAGACCAGATTCCGGGCAAGCTCAGTGCCGTCACTTATGGCGCCACATTTTGAAGGCAACAAAGCCGAAGCCAGTCTTTCCGCGCAAGCTCATCGCAATCACCCCGTAACCCCACATCTTGTCGGTTATAAGGCCAAAATCAGTCTTTCCGCGCAACTCTGGTACCATCATTCGTAGCCTAACTTTTCGGAGGCTTCAAAATTACCAGGAAACGTTCACCCATAAAGGAAACTACATTCCGGCGCCTTCAAGATTAATTGGTGGTCACTTCAAAATCCTGCACGGAGACAACCGCCTCCCCATTCGACACCACTGTTATCTTTGCGGTGCCGGCATTCATTTGAGGCGTTTCAATAATGATCTTTTCGTTTGTTCTGCTGAGAATCGTGGCAGTGGCTGTTCCCACTTTAACAAGGAGATTGGAATAATAGCCGGCGCTGAATCCGCTTCCTGTTATCGTGACAATGGTGCCCGGCGCCCCCTTACCGGGAGTAAAACCAGCAATACTCACGCCCGTATAATTGAATTTCTGCGTAGCGGTGATTTTGATTCCTCCGCTTATCACTACGATCTCATTATCGCCTTTAACCAAACCATTCGGAACGGATACTGTGATTTCCGTTGAACCCGGACTATAGGCATCCACGGTTTTTAGGGATCCGAAGATTACCTTCGTATAAGTCGCAAAGTTTTTACCATGTATCGTCAGCTGTGTTTCGGGCCCTCCGGAGGCGGGTTCAAGGCCGGTAACCTCCGGCTGCAGGATTTCGAACATGATATTGGAAACAACATCATGCAATTTGTCTTTTAACCGGATGGCATAACGCCCCGGCGCTAATTCAGAAACCGTTACCCGGATGGTGTTGGTGCCATAATCTTGAATCGAAACCTGCGTATTCCCAAAATACACCTGATGCCCTGTGCCATCCTGGTTCATTGTCCAGAGGTGATGGTAGTGGACCTGGCTTCGATCCACATACTCCCACCGCATGTAGACAATCCGCCCGTCCGGAAGCACCCAAGGGGTGTTGTCATGTTCGACATTCGCCGAAAGCTGACGCACGCCCGATCCATCCGGTCGGCACCTGAAAATCCCAGCCACCTGCGTCAACCAGCACTGCACCCACCGTTTGTTCCGCGAAGATACGAAAACGATGTCTCCATCCGGCAGGTAACAGGGTTCGATATCATCGTATTTGCCATCTCCATCGGTAACTTGTCTCAACCCCGAGCCATCGACATTGATCTCATAGAGATTATAGTGTTCCGTCCCACCTTTTCGGAACGAGAAAAGAATCTTCTTTGCATCGTAACTTACCACGGGATCCCGCACGGATCCTTCTGGATCTTCGACAAGCGTTCGAACATTTCCGCTTCGAATGTTCAACACAAGCAATCGGCCTTCTTTTCCATACGCAGTCCGTGCAGGGCCATCGCAGTAATACCCGAAGTTTGCATACCAGTGCCCATCCGGAACCAAACT
>CAZOYZ010000530.1:0-3845 GCA_964584045.1 uncultured Prolixibacteraceae bacterium
ATGGTAACCGGGTATGGACGTATGATACCCTAAAAAAAACATTAAGAATGATGCGTCTGGTTTTATTTTTTTTGTTGATAAGTGTCTTTCAGACAATCGCTTCCGCGGGGTATTCACAGAATACTAAGATCACTTTAAAAGGTGAAGCCTTAAGTCTTGTGGAAGTACTAAACAGGATTGAAGACCAATCCGAGTGCCGCTTTATTTACGATAAAAGTCAAATCAACCTGGATCAGAAAGTGAAGGTTAGCTTTGACGGCGTTCCTGTCAAAGATGTCCTGGAAGCGTTGTTTGCCGGTCAGGGAATCAATCATCAGATGATTAACAATCAAATCATTCTTACGCGCCTTGGTTCCGGAGCGTCGCAGCAAACAGGGACCGTCTCCGGTCAAGTCACCGATTCTTCCGGTGCTCCTCTGCCCGGGGTCACGGTAATGTTAAAGGGTACTACCCAGGGAACAATTACTGATGGTGAGGGAAACTATTCACTGTCAAACGTTTCCCGTGATGCGACGTTGGTATTTTCGTTTGTGGGCATGAAAAGCCAGGAAATTCCAATTACCGGAAGAACGAATATCAACGTGTCGATGGTTGAAGAATCCATCGGAATCGAGGAAGTGGTCACCATCGGGTATGGCACCCAAAAGAAAAGAGATATCATTGGCTCTGTGTCCGTCATCAAAGCTGCGGACATGATGCGGACAATTCCATCGTCTATCGATCAAGCCTTACAGGGGATGGCAACAGGCGTCATGGTCAGTTCATCGGCTGGGGTACCCGGTTCTCCGGTACAGGTTAAGATCCGGGGAATAAACTCCATTCATTCCGGGACTGATCCGCTGTGGGTAATTGACGGCATCCCCGTTATTCAGGGGAATACGGGATCCAGTTATGACGGGGAGATCAATCAAAATGTGTTGTCGATGGTCAACCCCTCGGATATTGAGTCGATCCAGGTACTCAAAGATGCAGCAGCCACTTCCATCTATGGATCAAGAGGTTCAAACGGGGTTATTCTCGTGACTACCAAGTCCGGAAAAAAAGGTCGCGCCGTCATTAAGGCCGATCTAAAAACCGGGATCAGCCAGTTTACCTGTTCGGATATTGGACTGGCTTCAAGTTCCGAGTACATGCAAATCATGGATTTAGCCTATACGAACAGCAACAAAGGAGGCATCTATAACCCACAATCTTCTCTGAACCAACTCGACGGACTAACCACATCGATTACAAGGGATGAGGCATTGGCAATAAATACCGACTGGGTAGATGCCATCACCCATGTCGGGACGAATTACGAAGCGAACTTTTCAGTCAGCCAGGGCAGCGACAACGGAGACACCTACTTGTCACTGAAGTATTTGAAAAATGAAGGGGTGGTAAAACATAACAGCCTCGAAATGTTCTCCGCCAATTTTAACGTCAACCACAACTTTCGTGATATTTTTAATCTGGGTTATCGTTTAATGGCTTCTTTTACGGATAACGACAGGGTAAAATCGGGCGATGGCAAAGGCGGAGAAGGAGGATGGGGACAAGTGAATTCCAATTCACTGCCATGGATGAAAATTTACGAAGAGAATGACGTCAATGGCTTTTGGAACCCTTTAACCGGGGTAAATGCACTGGCTGGTATTTCTCCCGTGAACGTGGAAAGTAACCTACAGACGCTGAACCTTATCTCCGGACTGACGGGCACGCTGTATTTGCCGGTAAAAGGTCTTACACTTAAAGGAGAAGTCGGCGTGAACTTCGTCTATGATAAAGGCCTTTCCTGGAGAGGAAATGGAATCAGACTTCTGGGAGAGATTGCCAAAGAAAACAAGAACCAGCGATTCAACCTGAACTACAATACCTTTATCAATTATGACGGCCGGCTGGGAGACGCTCATTATTTCAATGTTGCTGCCGGTGTTGAAAACACCAGATCGATCAATCATTATACATCCCTCACGGGTGAAGAGCTGGTCGGCACCTACCGGGAAGTCGGCACACCTAATACCCTTTGGGGCAGCAGTTACCTGGGTGGTGAAACCTATTTAAGAGGTTATTTTGGCCGGGTTAATTATAAGTTCATGGATAAATACCTCCTGGGAGCCAGCATCCGGAGAGACGGGATTTCAAAGTTTACCTCACAAAATCGCTGGGCAACATTTACTTCCTTCTCGGCGGGCTGGATCATTTCGGATGAAAGCTTTTTCACGGTCGATGCAATCAGCTTACTAAAGTTAAGAGGCAGCTTTGGGCAGACCGGGAACACCAACCTCCCAAGCGGCATTACCTCAGATGATTGGTCGATCCGTTCAGGAACGGGGACTTTCCAAAACCTGAACAGCATTGATTTTGAATCGATCGGGAATTCCAACCTGCGGTGGGAAACAACAAGCACGATTGACGTGGGCCTGGATTTCGCCCTTATTCATAACCGGGTTGAAGGTTCTGTAGCCTATTACAAGCAAGATATTAAAGATATGCTGTTACAAGTTGCACTTCCGCAATCTGCCGGAATTCAGGGAGGAAACAGCATTTGGCAAAATGTCGGCGATATGAAGAATGATGGTATCGAGATCAGCTTTAACGCACATCTGCTCGACAAAACGGTAAAATGGACGCTGGGGGGAAACCTGACCACAAACAAAAACAAGGTACTTGCCATGGATCCGGATTCCGACAGAGATGGAGTCGGTATCATCACCGAGGCTGAAGGCAGTATCAGCCGTACGATCATCAAGGCGGGATTACCGATAGGAACTTGGTATATGGCTGAATCGGCAGGGGTAGACCCGGAAAAAGGAATCCCGATGATTTATGAAGTCGAAACCCTGGAAGATGGCACCACTGCCCATACAGGGAACATCATTCCCGGAACCGAAACCAATATAAACAATAACCGGATGATGCTAAAAGGAAAATCGTCGATCCCCAAGGTGGTCGGTGGATTCAATAATTATCTGGCATACCGGAATTTCGACCTGAACATGGCCTGGTCATTTTCATTAGGTCACTACATCTATAACCGGGTGCTGCAAAGCAGTTTAACTCCAAACCGGGGAATGCTCGTCTTATCGAAAGAATTACTTACCGACAGTTGGGAAAATCCGGGTGACCGGTCCAAATGGCCCCAGGTGGTCTCCGATGTCCAGTATTTCTATGATGAAGAGGGCGTTCATACACCCAGTACTGGGCATAAATATGGCAGCGACAACAATACCCCTTCCACGATGTACCTGGAAAAAGGTGATTACCTGCGGCTGAGCAGCCTGCAAATCGGATATTCGCTTCCGAAGTCAATCACACAGAGAATCTACGTGGACTATTTGCGGATTTATGCGAATGCGAGCAATTTGCTCACTTTTACAAAGTTCTCAGGCTACGATCCGGAAATTCCAATTGACGCCAATACCGGCACCGTTGCGATCTTTTCCACCATGCCTCAAATGAAAATATTCAGTCTGGGAGTCAACTTGATCTTTTAATAAAAAAAACTACCGTTATGAAAATAGCTAAAAGGTTCATCATATTTCTGGCATTCCTGGTTATCACCTTTTCGTGCAATCAGGAAGACTTCTTTGAATTGAAAAGACCCAATGAAAACCCCTGGTTGTCTGTTGCCGAACTCGAAATGGGTGTTTATCAGGTTTATTATTATCTTTCTCCCGGGCCCTGGTACAGTGCATTGGGAACCCTGGGTTTAAAAGATTTTGCAGAATCCGATGTCAGTCAGTTGCTTCCCGGAATATCAGGTGACAATTACGCGATTGAATATTACAACAGAAGGTACAACAGTATTATGCCGGCCAAAGAAATCGAGTGGTCTTTCGAGTATCTGTACCTGCAGCTCACAT
>CAZOYZ010000531.1:0-2330 GCA_964584045.1 uncultured Prolixibacteraceae bacterium
TTGATCAACTCGCGGATCAGGCCCACATCAGCTATGAAATCACGAACCGGCAGATTATATTAAAGAGCAAAAATGCGGATAATTTTGTCCGCTTGCAGCAAAGGGGAGGAACCGTTACCGGGATGGTCAAAGGACAATCAGAAGAGCCACTGCCGGGAGTCACGGTTGTGGTGAAGGGGACAAGTTCAGGCACAATCACCGGTATCGACGGAAGATTTATCTTAAATAAAGTCCCTGACGACGCAATTTTGGTATTTTCGTTTGTCGGATTGAAAACCCTCGAAATGGGTGTGGACGGAAGAAATTCACTAAATGTTTGGATGGAGGAGGAGACCATTGGTATTGAAGAAGTGGTAGCAATCGGATACGGGACGGTGCGGAAGAAAGACCTGACCGGTGCCGTGTCGTCTGTTAAAAGCGATGATCTGACCGCAGTTCCGGTAATCGGACTGGATCAGGCACTACAAGGCAGGGCTGCCGGGGTTCTGGTCACCAATACACAGGCAAATCCGGGTGGAAGCATTCAAATCCGTATCCGGGGGACCAATTCATTCCAGGGGAATAATGATCCGCTGTATGTGATTGATGGACTGACGGACGG
Organism: uncultured Prolixibacteraceae bacterium; assembly: GCA_964584045.1. Lineage (GTDB taxonomy): Bacteria > Bacteroidota > Bacteroidia > Bacteroidales > Prolixibacteraceae > JBCFBK01. The sequence continues at coordinate 602 of CAZOYZ010000531.1, forward strand.
GGATATCAATACGGTAGATCCTTCTGACATTGAATCAATAGACATCTTAAAAGATGCCTCATGTACAGCAATTTACGGTTCAAGAGGTGCAAATGGTGTAGTCATTGTCACCACCAAATCCGGCAGAGCCGGGACAAATCAGATATCGTTTGATACCTATTACGGGTTGCAGCAGATCATCGGGACGCTGGATCTGATGAATGCGAGGGAGTACGCAACCTGGGTTAACACGCTTGAAGCAGCGAAAGGGAATCAGCCTCTTTACCCTGATCTGAACAATCTCCCTTATGATACCGATTGGCAGGATGAACTTTATCGCGTGGCACCCATGCAGAATTATAACCTGAGCGCCAGCGGAGGGAATCAGAAATTAAAATATTATCTTTCAGGAAATTATATAGATCAACAGGGTATTGTGAGAAATACGGAATACAATCGTTACAATCTCCGTTTGAATGTGGATTCCGAGATATCAGACAAATTGACGATCGGGGCGCGTGTGGGTTTTAGCCGCACATACCGGACTGAGCAGTTTGGTGAAGACGTTGGCGAAAAATCCGATTCTTATCACCCGGTGATCTCAGCCATAAAGCTATCGCCTTTGTTAAACCCTTTTGATGAAGAAGGTAACATGGCTGCGGAACTTCACAACCCTGACGGGGATTTTATGTCAAACCCGATGCATTACCAGGATAATTATGATGCCCATGTTTTCAATACGGTCATCAACAGTAACGTATTTGCGGATCTGCAAATCGTGAAAGGCCTTCGGTTCAGAACCTCGGCCGGGTTTAATTTTTACAACTCGAAGACTAACCGGTTCAAGCCGTCAACCGTTTTTGATTCGGAAAGTCACTACCGGAGCCATGCATATGTAAATACCGGCATCAGTACAAGCTGGTTAAGTGAGAACTATTTAAATTACAAAATTGATTTTGGGATCCACAGACTGGAGTTGCTGAGTGGTTTCTCTGCCCAGGGAAACTATTTTGAAGGACTCACTGCAGAGGCGTGGGATTTTGCAGTTGACGAATTCGAATATCATAATCTGGCTGCCGGTGACGGGGAATCGAACAGTATGGCCAGTACCATGAGCAAAAAAACCAAAGCTTCTTTTTATGGCAGGCTCCATTATTCTCTAAAGGATAAATATTTGTTTACCATCAATGGAAGATATGACGGTTCTTCCACCTTTGGGATCAACAACAAGTGGGGATTCTTTCCATCCGGAGCAGTGGCCTGGAGGGTATCGGATGAACCTTTAATCAAAAACCTCAACCTTTTTAGCAATCTGAAACTGAGAGCAAGTTATGGCATTTCAGGAAGCGACGCTTTGGGAGCTTATCGTTCGTTATCAGCCATGACAGCATTACAGGCGTATGTATTGAACGAATCCATGGTTAACGGATTTCGTCCTTCCAGGCTTCCCAATCCGGACCTGCGCTGGGAAAAAACAGAACAATTTGACGCGGGTATCGATATCGGCTTTTTCGATGGTCGTTTGAACCTGGTGGCTGATTATTACGATAAAACAACCAAAGATCTTTTTCTGAACAAACCGGTACCCTATACGACAGGCCTCTCATCGGTGACCGAAAACATTGGCAGTGTGCGAAACTACGGAGCTGAATTTGGGGCTGACGCGGTGATCCTTGACGGTAAATTCAAATGGAATCTTGCATTGAACGTGACTTATCAAAATTCGGAAGTGCTTAAATTGACCGGCAGC
>CAZOYZ010000531.1:2340-2873 GCA_964584045.1 uncultured Prolixibacteraceae bacterium
TTGTCGGCAACATCGGTGGGAGCATTAAATTGGGTTACATGCAAATGATAAAGGTTGGTGAACCAATCGGCACATTTTACGGTTATAAAACCTCCGGGATATGGCAGCCTGAAGATCCCGACCTGGCTACGTTTAAGCAATTTGGAAATACGGTATATGCCGGCCAGTTAAAACTACTGGATTTTACGGATGATCAGAATGTGACCGATCAGGACCGTCAGATTATCGGCAGGGCCCAGCCGACTTTTTTTGGAGGCTTTAATAATCATTTTGAATTCAAGGGATTTGACATGTCCTTATTCTTCCAATATTCGATTAACAATGATGTGCTAAATGCAGTTAAACATCAGACAACGCTTACTTCTACTTATCAGAATAAGTTGAAAGACCTGATCGGCAATACCTGGACGGAAGAAAACAGAAATGCCAAATATCCTGCCGCCGGTGCCTCGCAGTCGCAAATCATTACCGACAGACTGATGGAAGATGGCTCCTTTTTACGTATGAGGGAAATCACACTGGGCTATACCTTG
>CAZOYZ010000531.1:2883-3841 GCA_964584045.1 uncultured Prolixibacteraceae bacterium
CTGAACAGGATCGGGATCAACAGGATCAGGATTTATGCCACAGGGACGAACCTGTTGACTTTTACAAAATACACGGGCTACGACCCCGAAGTCAATATCTTCGGAGGAGACGATATCGAATATATCAGTACTGACAACGGAAGTTATCCCAGGGCTAAAAGCATGATGCTGGGAATGAATATCATCTTTTAACATTGTAAAATTATGAAACGAATTATCATATTATCTTGCTTCGCACTCATAATCACATCGGGCTGTGATGATTTTTTGCAGGAAGAACCAAAATCTTTTGCTGCAGCAGAAACCCTGTTTAATTCCAAATCGGGGATCGTACAGACTTTAATGGGAGTTTATGACGCCGGACAAACAGGTGAATGGTACAGGAACCGCTATTACCAGATGATGTTCGGTATTAGCGCAGATGACCTGGGATTCGGTTATACTCAGGCTGACAGGATCGAGATTCAGAATTATACTTTTACGGCGAACAACGGTAACCTTGAGCGTTGCTGGATAGCTAATTCCTATGGGATCAGCAGGGCCAATCTCGTTCTGGATTATTTGCCTTCCGATTTTGAAGATCAGGATTTTATTGACCGGATCAGGAGTGAGGCAAAATTTCTGAGAGCCTGGTTTTATTTTGGACAGGTGCGGACATATGGGCCTGTACCGTTGTTAAAAAGTTATATCACTGCTGATAAGTTCCCGGCAAATTCTACGATCCAGGAAATATATGCCCTGATCATTGACGATTTGAAAGATGCCGGGCAGCATTTACCCGGCTGGCAGGAGATCCTCCAGACCGAGAAAGGCCGCGCGACCAGAGGAGCTGCCAAATCGTTGCTTGCCTCAGTTTATCTGACCAAGGCTACCTCTGACGCAGCGGAGGCATCTGATTATGCCAACGCGGCATTGAAGGCTAAAGAAGTGATCGATACGGAAGGTTACGGGCTGTGGG
>CAZOYZ010000532.1:0-2651 GCA_964584045.1 uncultured Prolixibacteraceae bacterium
GCTGCAATTACCTCATCGAAGTCGAACGGGATCTTTTCCGGATCGAGATCAAATTTTGTACGAAGCAACGGCATATACCGTTCCTGCGCCCATGGACCAAGGCGTCCGCCATATTTCGTCATCGCGATTTCACCAATGTCATAGTCATCCATTAATGTCCAACCGCAACTTGAAACGATCACTTTGAGCCGTTTATCAAAGGCCCCCGCAAAAATAGCGTTATGCCCTCCGAGCGAATGCCCGATCACCCCGATCCGGGCCGTATCGACACAATCCAGCGATTGCAGAAGATCCACACAGCGGATATGATTAAAGATCCCATTCATGGTGCCCGAAACATAACGGTCCTGTGCAAAGTCATGATCTTTGGCATCTCCCATGCTCGGATAATCCGGGGCGATGACCACATATCCCCGTTGAGCCAGTTCTCTGGCATAACCACGGTTCTGCATGGAGGTTTCGCCGTCCACGTATTTTTTTCCGGCCGGACCTGTCCCGTGCAAAGCAAGCATGGCCGGGAACTTTTTTCCTGATCTTGCGCCGGAAGGGAGATAAAGGTAAGCATACACCCATTCATTTTCTGCAGCCAGGAAGTGAATGGTAAGCCGTGTGTGGTTATCCCGCTGTACACTGTCGGTGATGACCATGTTAAAATCCTCACCCTCCGGTTTTAAGGGCAATTTTCCCATTGCTTCCTGCATGCCAAGCAGAATCTGTTTCCGCCTGGTCTCCCAGTGCTTTGCTGTCCTGACATGTTTGATCCTTCCCTGTTCATTCAAAAAAACAAGCAACTCCGGCTTGCCGGAATGGATCAAAAATGCAGGGAGTAACAACCCGGCAGCAAACAGAACCACACAAACTGTAAGTAATCGTTTCATCAAGTTTTTGTTCTTTTGATTTGACGCTTCCCGTGCCGGTATAAGTGCCAAATTATTTAATTGTCCAACAATTCTCTGATTGCCGAAAGCAATACCTCTTCGGCCTCGTTGGTCACCGGACTTGAAAGGATCTCGTATCCGCCCTGTTTATAGGCCTCTTTTGTCCCGATATAAGAAGGTCCATAATCACCGTAAGCAGCCATGGTCACGGTCAAATCAGGCCGCATCGCTTTCGCGGCAAGCTGGTATTCAACGAACAGTTCCCCCGGCATCAGTAAGATCCGGTTATCTCCAAGCGCCAGGCAAGCCAGATCCATCTTCTTTCCCGTCTGCTGCCGTTTCCACCAGGCCAGTTTCCCCGTATTATTGGTGATATACGCCGGCGGACTGCCTGTCCTGATCTTCTTTTCGATCCCGGCCAGGGTATCAGTAGCTGCAGGTAACCTGACAGGCACTGTTTCCCAGCCAATATCTGCAGCCGTAAGCGCTGACTTTTTTGTGGAATCCCATGCCCTCTTCATCCCGTCGGCAAGGCGCCGGGCCAGGATTTCCCTGTTTTCACGGGAACCGTCATTGTATTTGCCGGCCGCCATATTTCCGCCGGCGCCGTTAAAATGAACGTGCAGTGCCGCCGGAACTTCCAATTGGCGGTAAAACCTGGCCAGCCCGGGAAAATCAGGATTAGCGATCCCTGTCCGGTAATAGCTTTGCGGATGTACGGCATAAAAGCTCATCACGGCCAATGGCTGCTGCTGATCCCAAAAACTGATCACGGTTACTATCGAATCGACAACTCCTTCCGGACGGGCGCGCAGGGCCGGGTCTTTACAGGAGGAGGCCCTCATCACTCCCACCATTCCATGTTCATTGAGAAGCCTTCTGTTGGAAGCCACTTTCCTGACAGCAGCTTCTCCGACCCCGATATGCGTGACCGGTTGAAGGCAGGTTAATGAATTTTTAACTGCCCCTTTTAACTCCTGTATGAATTGCCGGCCAAAATCGCCTTCAAAACGCCCGGGATCCAGACCAGCTTCCTGCAAAAGCTTTTCGGCCCCAAAATCACAGATCGGGGCATCATGCTGATGCAGGGTATGGACGGCAACACGTCCGGGAACGGTATTTGCTGCTTCGGCCAGGGCTTCCTTAAATGCATCCTGGCTTTCATTGGCAATCCCGATCCAATCAATGGCGCATAAAACAATGGGCGCACCTGCTCCCAGGAGAACCAGTCCCTTTGCCCTCAGGCCAAGATCCCAGTTGTTCTCCATCCTGTCATAGGCAAGCATGCTCCCCACAGGAGGAGTGGCATCAATATCAAAAACCGCTAACTGGATCCCCCTGGTTTCCTGCTTACCTTCGAAGGTATTCACCGGATTTTGACCAGAAACAAAATGTGAACAGAACAGGAGGAGAAGGAACCAAATCCGGTAGTGATTATAAAGGATCATAAAAGGATCAGATCAAGTTCAATTTATCCCTGTTCTCGTAAACCTTCATGATGGCGTTGATCACGTCATCCATGTCAGATTGCCCGGCCAGCAGGGGACCCGAAGCCCACAACATCACCATATTCGCACACACGTGATCGCAGTTCGGCAGATCCAGTTCCTGCGTGAAAGCCTTCAGCCTGTCGGCCGGATACATGGCCTTGTATTCCTTCAGCGTCACAATGTGGCCGGGCCATGGCTCACGATGCAGACCGTTTTTAATGTAAGGACTCAACGAAATCCCTTCCGCGGCAACTGCTTTCAAAAATTTATCCCGGGGAGCACC
>CAZOYZ010000532.1:2751-3835 GCA_964584045.1 uncultured Prolixibacteraceae bacterium
AAGCTGAAACACCCGGCATCGCCAATGGTACCCAGCAGCTTCCCCTGATATTCTGCGAAATGGGCCTGGCACGCATCTTCAATGACCCTTAAGTTGTGCTTCTTTGCAATGGCCATGATCCGTTCCAGGTGGCATGGCTGGCCCATCATGTGTACCGGCATGATCGCCTTTGTATTTTTTGTAATCTTTCTTTCTACTTCATCCGGATCGATCTGGAAAGATTCACGGTCGATATCGGCCAGTACCGGAAGCGCCCGGCTCACCAGAATGGAAGCAATCGTCCCCGGGTCGGTATAAGGAGAGGTGATCACCTCATCGCCCGGGCCAATTCCCATGGCCTCCACGACTGTATTCAGGGCTTGTGTCCCCGAACCTGTAGCAATACAACCTTTGGTGCCCATCAACTTCGCATACTCGCGCTCAAAAGTTGCCACTGTCCCATTTTTGGAATTGTCAATCCTGCACCAAAGACCGCTTTTTGCGGTTTCGGTCAACTGACTGATCATCTTTTCATCGACATAGGGCCATTTCGGCCATACTTTATTCTTTACAACGGGATCCCCGCCCAAAACAGCCAATTTTCCGGATACATTCGTCGTTTTCCCGATGAAAGGAATGCCGCTTAAGGCAACTGTCCCCAAAGTGCCTGCCGAGGCCGTTCCTACAAACCGGCGCCGGCTGATTTTTTTCCTTTCCATGATTGTTTATTTTTAGTTGTTAATTTAGGAGAAATTAGTCACTTTACCTATCTTTTCAAACCAAATATTGTCTGCTCGTCCGGCAATTCAGAGGCGGTGATCAACCCCTATTTATTTATTTTGATAACCGCCAATTCATCATGGTTCGTAAAGCTAATGATCAGAGGTCAATATCAGGAGTAATAAATGGAGTAATGAAGAGACATTTTTGTGATTCCCTCAAAAACACTTTACGGTAATTCATCGAAAGAACATAACCTGATTTGTTTTCCATCTGCGTACTTCAGGATTTCTTCCAGTGCTTCGGGAGTGATATAATTCTTTGGACCTTCCTCGCCTTCATTCCGGATATCATGGGCATACAAAACCAGCAACTCGCCGTTTCT
>CAZOYZ010000533.1:0-3830 GCA_964584045.1 uncultured Prolixibacteraceae bacterium
GCCTCTGGATATTCAAACCAGAGGCTCGTTTGTGTTTGTGGTGGAGACGGGGGAGAGTCGAACTTGCCCTGAAACAATTCTGCAATTTATGGGTGTTAGAAAAAGCTCGATCTCGATCAAATCGATCTCTTGCTGTAATAGTGAATTTGCTTCTTTCCTGACTGGTAACAGCTATATATTTGTGTAATACATTGTTGGCTGTTGATAGCTGACCTCCCCCGCAATTATCAGAAAATTCAAGGCATGTAGACTATCCACTTAACGAGTAATACAATCCCCTGCGAATTATTACTCTCCCGTTTTTTGACTGGCTACTTATTGTTGTTGACTTACCCATATAGATAGTTATACATTATTGCTTGATACCCCTTTTCCTTCCCCCGAAAGAGGTGAACTGTGGACGCTAAAAATACAAACTTAAAAAAGAAAAAATATTCTGCGCCTGTTAAAATCCCCCAAAATGACACTGGGCGTATCAATGTGGACAACGAATTGAAACAAATACTGGATGACTCTCCGCAAGCTGTGCGGATCATCAACAAGGATTTCACAGTACGCCGTATAAACCACGCTTTCGCTGAAATGACTGGCGCAAATCGCGATTATGTGATTGGCAAGAAATGCTGGGAGGTATTTCCCAGCAATCTTTGTCATACACCGTATTGCCGCGCATCCCGCGTGCTGAATGGCGAAGACCGAATCATAGTCGAAATCGAAAGACAGAAACATGACGGCACCACTATCCCCTGTATAGTAACTACATCTCCCCTGACAGATGAATCGGGAAATATAACCGGAGTTATCGAACAATACCACGATATTACGCAGTACCGGCAAATAGCAGATCAGCATAAGGAGTCTGAAGAACGCTACCGTGCCTTGATTGAACTTGGCACCGAAGTGGGTGAAGCTATTGTCATGCTGCAAGACAGCGACGGGAGAGAAGGCATACAAACCTTTATCAGCGATCAGTGGCCTAGAATTACAGGGTATTCCAAAGAAGAATTGCTCGGCACTTCAATTTTTGACCTGGTTAGCCCCGATGACAAATCAGCCTGCATCGATAGACATCGCCAGAAAATGGCAGGCAGCTCTGTCCCCGGACTATATGAAATGGGAATAATCAGAAAGAACGGGATAAAAACATTTGTTGAATTAACAGGTGCAACCACTTTTTACCAGGGCAAGACAGCGAATGTTGTCTATATCCGGGATATAACAGAAAGAAAAAAACTTGAAAATGCCCTCGAAGATGAAAGGGATAAATACCGGAGTTTATTCGACGATGCTCCAATTGCGCTTTGGGAAATGGATGACTCCGGTATTAAAGAATATCTTGATGAATTGCGTAGCCAGGGAATAGAAGATTTTCATCAGCACTTTACAACACACCCGGATGATCTGGCAAAAACTATACGATTAGCAAAGCCGATTCGTTTTAATCGCGCACAACTGGATCTTTTTGAATATAATCTGGTCGATGACCAAAAACACTTAAAAGAGCGGGACTATGTTTCTTTTCTGCCTGAAAACTATTTGGCGCTCAAAGATGATTACGCCCGACTGGCCAGCGGAGAAACTACGTTCATTAAAGAGGAACCCGTTCGAACTATGAAGGGTAACGTCAGATATATTCTGACAAAGTTTACCATAGCCCCGGGACATGAAGACAAATGGGATAGAGTATTTACATCTCTCACAGACATTACCAAACGCAAGATTGCTGAAGATGAGTTAAAGCAATATAAGGATCATCTTGAAGAATTGGTAAAAAAACGCACCTGCGAACTGGAAGAATCACGTAAACAACTGGAAGAAGAATTCCAAACCAGAATTGAATTTACTCGCGCTCTGGTTCACGAACTCAAGACGCCATTAACTCCTATGTTGGGAACCAGTGAAATCCTGGCTAATGACCTTCAAGAAGAACCATATGCAAGTTATGCCAGAAGCCTGTACCAGGGGAGTTGCCATCTGGATAAAAGAGTGGACGAACTATTGGATATCGCCCGGGGGGAAATAGGCATACTCAAGCTCAATTGTGAGGAAGTGGATACATGCCTTCTATTGCGGGATGTTGCTGATTTTATGAATGTCGAGGCTACAAAACGGAGCCAGAAAGTGCTTGTTGATCTGTATCCTTCAGTAAAGCCTTTGTGGGCGGACAATGATCGGCTGCGGCAGATTTTGATGAATTTGCTTACCAATGCTTTCAAGTTTACTCCGGAGGGAGGAACTATAACATTAAAAGCATATGAGGACGAAGCCGCCATGATATTTGAGGTTATAGACTCAGGTGTTGGGATGGACGAGCAGACTAAACGAAAATTGTTCAAGCCTTATGAAACTGCAAGGGATGGAGGTGCGCGCTTTGGGGGGCTGGGACTGGGGTTATCATTGTGCAGAATGCTGGTTGAGTTACATTCCGGGCAAATATCGATAGAAAGCAAGAAGGGCGAGGGGACAAGCGTGAGGTTCTCTATTCCCTATACACAAGATAAATGATAATTCACTCTTGATACAGGAGAAAAAGACATGCAGATATTAGTTGTTGAGGATGATCTGATAATAGTTGATTTTCTGAAGACCGTGTTAAGGGTGGGGATGCCGAATGCCAGTGTAACCTCCACTCATCTGGGGCAGAGAGGCGTCGAATTAGTAGAAAAAAATCGCCCTGATATAGTTATACTGGACCTGGGTTTACCGGATATAAGCGGCTTCGATGTCTTGAAACAGATTCGAGCGTTCTCAAAAGTACCTGTTTTGATACTTAGTGTGCGAGCACACGAAACAGATGTGGTGGAGGGACTGGGGCTGGGCGCTGATGACTATATAGTCAAACCATTCCGTCAACTGGAACTTTTGGCACGTATTCAAGCCCTTACACGACGGCAAGAGTCTCTGGAAGAAGATTTATCAATAACCTATGGTCCCCTTCATTTCGGGCAAACATTACAAGAAGCATTTATAGGGAACAGATCTGTGTCTCTTACTAAAACCGAGGGGCAACTTTTATATCAACTCATGGCAAAACAGGGTAACATAATTTCCGTGTCGGTTCTGTCCAGAGCTGTATGGGGTAATGATTATAATACAGCTAATAGTGTCAAAGTCTATATTCATCGCCTACGCCAGAAGTTTGAAAAAGACCCAGGGAATCCGAGTTTTATTCTTAGTAAACCCGGATCCGGTTACTATCTGGGTAAAATAAACTGAATTCGCATAGTAATTTTCGTCGGCTATAATCCGCATTAACCATTTTTTAACTTCAGTATAACCCCTTTTTAATTCATATATACCGACTGATAACTCCGTATGTGTTTATATATCTTAATATGAACACGTCATATCAGGGCTTGTCGCTAAGACTCGGATTGTCCGTTTTCCGAACGCAAAAGATTTTTTTAGCTCCATCCCTTATGTAAAGCGCAGATGTAAAGAGGCTAATCGCCAGCTTTTGATGAGGGAAATAGTTAAAGAAAGTAAGGTATATATGAAACAAGGAACTGAAAACCCAGACGCATTAGCTATTTCCAGCCCTGATAAAGCTCATACTACTATTGCTTTGCAGAAAGACACTAAGAAACGACTTGATAGTATCCGTGCTCCCGGACAGTGCTATGACGGCTTTATCAACGAGCTTGTCGAATACTGGGAAAGATACCGCATAGGCAGTTCTCTCTGCGGACCCGGCAGGCCTATAAGGCAGAGTACAGGCGGGTATCGTTTATGAGCATTATTCAACCCAAAACTACGGTTTCAATCAGCCAAAAAACCAAGGCCAGATTGAATATATGGCGCGCCAAAGGACAATGCTATGACGGTTTCCT
>CAZOYZ010000534.1:0-3825 GCA_964584045.1 uncultured Prolixibacteraceae bacterium
GAATCGAACCCAGATTTACAGTTTAGGAAACTGTCGTTCTATCCGTTGAACTATGGAACCAGCTTTTAGGGCGCCGGGGTTAATCCTTCCGGAGCCGGACTTTGGGCGGCGCTCATTTCGCGCACAAAGCCGCTGCAAAAATAGGAAAAAGCCGGGTTATTCAAAATAAATTTTTTCAGCAATTCGGGGAGCCCCTTTTTCGGGATCCGGTGTGGCATTTTTCAGACCCGCCCTGGGATCTCCGGTTAACAGTTAGTTTACAAGTCCTGTTTGGTTAATGCTGTTAAATACAATGTCTTGATTTTTTTTACCCGGAAATATGCTTAGAAACATTTTAAATTACCTAATTTCGGAGGTCTTTTATTTGTTGAAAAGGGGCATAGCCCTACTTTTGTGGTGCCTTTAAAAAAACAGTAAAATTTATAAATATAAACAGTTATCCTATGAGCAATTTTCTGACTGTCGCTATCGGAAGGAAATTTATTGTAAGCATCTCGGGAATTTTCCTGATGCTGTTCATTTGTGTACATCTGGGAGCGAACCTGTTGTTGATTTTTGACGACAGTGGCGAATTATTCAATCAGGGTGCAAATTTTATGGCGACAAATCCGTTCATCAAGGTGATGGAGCCTGTCCTGGCCCTTGGTTTTTTGGTCCATATCATCTGGTCTTTTTATGTGAGTTACAAAAATTACCGGGCCAGGCCGGTAAGGTACACGCAATCCGATGCCTCTTACTCAAGCAGCTGGGCCTCACGCAACATGCTGATTCTGGGAGCACTGGTGCTGGTTTTTCTTGTCATTCACCTGATGAATTTTTATTACATCATTAAGTTTAATTATGAATCCATGCTGTCGACCGAGATTGACGGAGTGGAGATGCACGACACCTATACGCTGGTGGCGGGATTGTTTAAAGAAAGTACTTTATACAATGTTGTTTACATTTTAGGCGCCATTTTGCTGGGTCTGCATCTGAGCCACGGTTTTTGGTCTTCGTTTCATACCATCGGGTTCAGTAATAAGAACTGGATGCCCCGGTTGCAATTTGTCGGACAGGTCTTTGCTGTCATCATTGCTGCCGGTTTCACGATCATCCCTTTGTATTACATGATTAAATTTTAACGGAAAAACAGATTATGAACGCCATTAATTCGAGAATACCTGAAGGGCCATTGGCAGATAAATGGTCCAACTATAAAGCTCACCAGAAACTGGTGAACCCCTCCAACAAAAGAAAGATCGACGTGATCGTTGTGGGGACCGGTTTGGCAGGAGCTTCTGCTGCTGCTTCGCTGGGAGAGATGGGATTTAAGGTAAAGAGCTTTACCATACAGGATTCGCCGCGCCGGGCACACTCGATCGCGGCACAGGGGGGGATCAACGCAGCCAAGAACTATCCCAACGACGGGGATTCAGTTTACCGGCTGTTTTATGATACCATCAAAGGCGGTGATTACCGTGCGCGGGAAGCCAACGTGTACCGCCTGGCCGAAGTGAGCAATGCCATCATTGACCAGTGCGTGGCGCAAGGAGTGCCGTTTGCGAGGGAGTATGGCGGTTTACTCGACAACCGCTCGTTTGGAGGAGCACAGGTGAGCCGGACCTTTTATGCCCGGGGACAGACCGGTCAGCAGTTGTTGCTGGGCGCTTACCAGGCGCTGATGCGTCAGGTGAACGCAGGGTCGGTTGAACTGCATACCCGTACCGAGCTGGTCGATATTGTGATCGTAGACGGTAAAGCCCGCGGGATCATTGCCCGTGATCTGGTTACCGGCGAACTGAAACGTCATTTTGGCCATGCCGTGGTCCTTGCCACCGGCGGTTACGGAAATACCTTCTTCCTGTCGACCAACGCCATGGGATCGAATGGCTCGGCTGCCATCAAAGCCTACCATAAAGGTGCGTATTTCTCCAACCCCTGCTACGCGCAGATCCATCCGACCTGTATCCCGGTTCATGGCGAGTTCCAAAGCAAGCTGACCCTGATGTCTGAGTCGTTGCGTAATGACGGACGGATCTGGGTGCCGAAAAAATTGGAAGATGCCAAAGCGGTACGTGAGGGTAAACTTAAGCCAACCGATATTAAGGAGGAGGACCGCGATTATTACCTGGAACGCCGCTATCCGGCCTTCGGGAATCTTGTTCCCCGCGATGTGGCTTCGCGTGCGGCCAAAGAGCGCTGTGATGCCGGTTTTGGTGTGAATTCGACCGGACTCGCTGTTTTTCTTGACTTCAGGGAATCCATTGAACGTCTGGGGAAGAAGGTGATCGAAGAGCGTTACGGCAACCTGTTCCAGATGTACGAAAAGATCGTTGACGAGAACCCCTACGAAACGCCGATGATGATCTTCCCGGCTATTCACTATACCATGGGCGGCCTTTGGGTTGACTATGAGCTGCAAACCAATATTCCCGGATTATTCTGCTGCGGAGAGGCGAACTTCTCCGATCACGGGGCAAACCGGTTGGGTGCCTCTGCCCTGATGCAGGGATTGGCCGACGGCTATTTTGTGCTCCCGTACACGATCCAGAATTACCTGGCCGATGATATCCGGACTCCCCGGATGACGACCAACGAACCCGAGTTCGTCGAAGCCGAGAATGCGGTGAAGGCGCGGTTTGAAAAGCTGATGAGCATCAACGGGAAGCGTTCGGTCGACAACATCCACAAGGAGCTGGGACTGGTCATGTGGGATTTTGTGGGCATGGCCCGTAACCGGGATGGCTTGCTGAATGCCATTGAAAAGCTGAAGGCCGTGAAGAAGGAATTCTGGACGAACCTTCGTATCCCCGGCAGCCTCGAGGGCATGAACATTGAGCTGGAGAAAGCCAGCCGGTTGGCCGATTTCATCGAAATTGGCACCCTGATGGCACACGATGCACTCGATCGCGAAGAATCGTGCGGAGGTCACTTCCGGGAAGAATATCAGACCGGTGAGGGAGAGGCTCTGAGGCGTGACGATCAGTTTGCTTATGTGTCATGCTGGAAGTACGAGGGCGAGGATGCTGAACCGGCGTTGCTCCGGGAAGAGCTGGTGTACGAAAGTGTGAAAATGGTTCAGCGCAATTACAAGTAATGGCTTAAAAGGAGATTAATCATGGAGAAAACAATCAATCTCACGCTGAAGATTTGGCGTCAAAATAGTTCCCGCGAAAAGGGACGCTTCGAAACTTACAAAGTCAGTAATATCTCGACCGACAGCTCGTTCCTCGAAATGATGGACATTCTGAATGAGCAGCTCATCAGCGAAGGAAAGGAGCCGGTCGCGTTCGACCACGATTGCCGGGAGGGGATATGCGGAATGTGCTCATTGTATATTAATGGCCGGCCGCATGGGCCGGACGATGATGTGACCACCTGCCAGCTTCACATGCGCAAGTTCAAAAACGGGGAAACGGTGACCATTGAGCCCTGGCGTGCTGCTGCTTTCCCCGTTATCAAGGATCTGATCGTCGACCGTTCCGCGTTCGACAAGATCATTGCCGCGGGGGGTTACGTGTCGGTCAGCACCGGAGGGGTACCTGACGGCAATGCCATCCCCATCCCCAAGGCAGACGCTGATGAAGCGATGGACGCTGCTGCCTGTATTGGGTGCGGCGCCTGCGTGGCGGCCTGTAAGAATGCTTCGGCCATGTTGTTTGTGGCTGCCAAGGTCAGTCATCTGGCCCTGCTGCCTCAGGGAAGGGTGGAAGCAAAACGCCGCGCCAACGCGATGGTCAGCAAAATGCATGAACTGGGATTCGGAGGTTGTACCAACACCCAGGCCTGTGAGGTGGAATGTCCCAAGAGCATTTCCATTACCCACATCGCCCGCCTCAACCG
>CAZOYZ010000535.1:0-2155 GCA_964584045.1 uncultured Prolixibacteraceae bacterium
CGTTATCACTTTTGCTCCAATCGGTCAGTTTCAGAAATTTTACCGGAGCTTCCGGTCCTCCGAGGGCGGGGTTAAACCGGACCATCCACTCTCCTTTCAGTTCAAGGACAGGTTCCGGTTCCGTCTTCTCTTTTCCCGCAGGTTCTGTTTTTAGATCACTGAAAATAAAGAACAGGGATTCGTTCGGATAGAAAAGCTGCTCCAGGCTGATCAGTCCGTCTTTATTTTTCCGGCTCTGACATGATTTTTTCTCACTGGTCACAGGATCATAGATCTCAGGTGTCTTATTTCCGGCGCGGAAAGTCAGTTCCAGCATGCGGATCTCATTTTTCCGGTTGGCCACAAAATAGATTTCCGTGCCGTTGTCGTTCCTGTGGTTCCATGCCAGATCCCCGGCAGGCATGCCGTTCCGGTCAATGGCGTCAAAGTCCCGCTTCAAACCCAAAGGCTCAAGCGTAGCTGCCCGGTAAGGCCCCTGGATGACCAGCCCTTTCCCCTTTTTCCAGGCCCGGAACTGATTGCCGGATGGACCGGAAATATCGGCAGGTTCGCCTGAAAAAAGCGCTTCCATCAGCACATGGAGTTTTTGTTCTTCATTTTGCCGTTCCCTCAGTCCGGGGGTACAGACAGGCTTTTCCATGAACAAGACAGCAGCGCCGTCATTGGCCAGTTCAAGCAGTTTTTGGGCAACTTCGACACTCATCCGTTCGCCTCCGTCAGGAGCCATTTTGCGTGCCCCGGGAATGACCAGTAGCCTGTAACCGGCTCCGCCCGGCAGAACAATGCGTCCGTTTTCAACCCGGGCCAGGCTGAGCAGGGCATCCCGGTTGAACGAATCGTACGCATATCCGTTCAGGGGATCCGTCCATTCTTCGGGATCGGCCATGTTTTCCTGCGTTTTAACGCCTGCGGGCAAGGATCTCATAGGGATCCCTTCGTTACGCAGCCTGATCTTCTCCCGTTCCAACCGCTCCTTTCCCATCAAACCCGGAAGGATATCGACGAGACGGTCCGGGAGGATGGCTCTGCGCGGAGTTTCCTCACCGGTAAAAACGGCAATATCTGTGACCGGTATTCCCCGCTGCAACAATCGCTGGCAATTGGTCAGGTAGTCAACAAAGGCCCTCCCTGGTTTCCACCAGGTCTGGTCACGCTGAAAATAGGTGCCTACCTTATCCAGTGTCATCCCCGGTTTCCGGTCCATCCACGGATTAAGCGTGAATACATGGATCATCAGCTTGTTGATGCCCAGTGCAAAATTCCGGTCCACTACGGGTTTCAGCATACCGGGATGCTCATCCCAGTCGAGCCGGATCTCGGTCAGCCCTTCAGCCTGGATGATCTTTTTGCCGTAAACATGCCCTCCCGAAACCGCGTCCAGGATGTCGTTGAGTTTGTCATGCGAAGGACTGCGGATCCAGAATTCGCCCATCGGGAGATCCACCTCTTTCACGTGCAGCATACCATCAGCCGCCATGACAGGGGATACGCTTTCAGCGCTGAACCGGCAACCCTTCTCATGAGCCAGTCCGGCCATAACCCGGTAAAAATGATCAGCCACCAGTTCGGCTACCGTCTCACGCAGATCGGAAAGAAAGCGCTCCGAAGCGTCCGCATTTTGTACGGGAATGCCGGCCATGACCGGCAACCAGGGATACAGATCATAGCCCCTCCGCTTTAAAAATTCTTCGCGCAAAACAGGCGACCAGTTCTGACTGCCGCATTCCCAGCTATCCACATGAAAACGTTTCAGCACACGGCCGGCCAGGTCCGGGCCGATCTGCCGGAAAGCTTCTCCAAACCACCGATCGAACTGAAATCTGACGACTTCGGGATCGAGCTTGTCGCATTCCAGTCCCAACCCGCCGCCTCCCACGTAATTGGTTTTCCCGGTCGAAGTATGCCCGATCCGGAGGATCATCCATTTCCCTCCGGGTACCTGCCACTCCAACGTACCATCCGGCTGCATGTTCGCAGAAATATCTTCCAGGCGGGACGGATCAATGCAATCCCGCTCCGTCAACTGATCATTACCGGTCCGTTTGGCGATCCGCCAGATCGCAGCCGATTTTCCTTCGAACTGGTGGATCCTGGCTTCACCCGAAAGTTCAATGCCCCTGATTTTCAACGCCGGCGCCCACTTGGCATCGTCCAG
>CAZOYZ010000535.1:2255-3807 GCA_964584045.1 uncultured Prolixibacteraceae bacterium
GGAGTGATCCAGGGTCCGCCGGCACAGGTAAACCCATCACAGGCATTCATCCCCAGTTTCAGTCCCAGCCGGTCAGCCTCGCTCACGGCGTGCCTGACCATCCGCCACCATTCCGGTGTCATCGTCCTGACCGAAGGCTCATACAAGGGCGGGCTGGTCACATCCCTGATCGAAAAAAGATACGCTCCTCCCAGTCCGGCTTCCTTCATGGCTTCCAGATCGGCCGTGATGGCCTTTTCATGAACAGCTCCGTGCATCCAGTACCAGAATACCCAGGGTTTTGCGTCCGCTTCTGCTTCCCGGGAACGGGATACGGCACTCTGAAAAGTCATTTCACCGCAAAAACGAAAAAAAAATAGTAAACACAAAAACGCTAAGACACCAGGAAAATATTTAAAAAATGATCCACTTCTGGCCTTTTTGTTTTCCGGTTGAATGATAATATTTGGGTCTTTGCGTGGAGTATACATTTTTAAACTTTTTAGGCCGGAGTCAACATTTAATTTCTTTCGCAGCCTGGCCGGGATCATCGGCCACAGCAGGATAAGCTGTTTTATTGGATTCAGTTGAAATATCCTGTTCATTTCCTTTCATTTTTTTCGGATCTCAGGGTCAGGACGGCCGGTTCCAGTCCCTGAGAACCGGCTTCGACCGAAATCGTTCCGGCCTGATCCGTTGTCCGGACGATCAGCAGACACATGCCGTTGAAGGCCTTCCGGTAATTGGCCTTAAACGGTTCGGTACCGGTCTGGTAGCCATTGTCGACCCCGGCAATTCTTCCTTCACCTTCAAGCTTAAAATTGATCAGGTTGCCGGCATCGGGCACCAGATTGCCCGCCTGATCCGTTACCTTCACCGTGATGAACGACAAGTCTGCTCCGTCGGCCTTCAAATCAGACCGGTCGGCCAGCAATTCGATCTTTGCAGCGGGTCCGGCCGTGCGGATTTCCCGTTCAGCTACCTTTTCTCCGTTCCGGTAACTGACGGCCCGGATACTCCCGGGACTGAACGGCACGCGCCACATCACATGAAAACGGTCTTTTTCTTTTGATTTTCGTCCCTGCGACCGGCCGTTCACCCACAGTTCCACCTCATCAGCCTGGTTGTAGTACGCCCACAGGTCGATGACCTGTCCTTTCCTCCAGTTCCAGTGCGGGAACAGATGCAGCACGGTCTTGCCGGTCCATTCGCTTTGGTAGAGGTAATACACGTCTTTCGGGAATCCGCACAGGTCGATGATACCCAGGTAGGAGCTCCTGGCCGGATAGGGATACGGCAGGGGCTCGCCCAGATAGTCAAAGCCCGACCAGATGAACATGCCGGGAATAAAGGCATTGTTTTTAACCACTGCCCAGGTATCCCCATGGGTGGCGCCCCAGTAGGCGATGCAGTTGTCGAAGGCAGAGGCGGTCAGGTCCGGGTTGCCTTCAAAGGTGGCTTTATAGGCCGGTGGCCAGATACGCACACTGTCGGACGGGAAGTCGTAGTGCCCGCGGGTGGACAGCGCCGACATGTTCTCGGAGGCCAGCATGCATTCACCCGGATAACGCTC
>CAZOYZ010000536.1:0-3803 GCA_964584045.1 uncultured Prolixibacteraceae bacterium
TAAATTTAAGATTCGAATGATTTTAGGTTCACTAATTTAGCCAAATACTTTTATACTTTTCTTTCGTCTATGAGTTCATTTTCACTGAAAACAGGACTTATAAACCCGCTTAAAACTTCCGGTACATCCGGCAGCGGAAAAATCCAATTGCATCATGCCTGTTCTTAATGCTGTCAGGGTATAAACCGAATACTTTTTCATTTTAATTCATTCTTCCAATAATCAAGATGATAAACCATTCCGTCCTTATTCCAGATTTTGCTGACGATATCCATGTCCCCGTCGCCGTCTACATCGCCAAGCTGGGCATCATGCCAACCGGGATTATCCACGCTGATTACGTCAATGGAGAATCCTGGGATTTTATTCCCATTGTTATACCAGATTACGCCCCGTTCTTTCAGTCCCCGAGGTTTCATAGCTATCTTTCCTGATTTTTCCATATAGGTATCCGGATCTTCCTGTTCCCCGGCAAAAATGTCGGGGAAGCCGTCCTGGTTAAAATCAGCAACCCCCAATGAATGGAAAGAACCTGTGCCGGGAACGTCCCCTTCTCTGGTGGGCGGATCGGCAAGTTGGTGTGATGTCCATGTATTTCCGTTATCGTTGTTTTCTACCCAGTATACATGTGAACCGCCCGTGTCACAATGGCTGTAAATAATATCGTTTTTGCCGTCATTGTTAATGTCAGCGATCCATGCACGGATACTGCGGCCATAGGAGGCATTGGGTATGGGCTCAAACGGCCACTCAAAGCGTTTCCAGTTTCCTGTCTGATCTCCGGGATTGGCAAACCAGTACCCGGGAATGACCACGTCCGGGTCGCCGTCCCCGTCGATATCGCCAAAACCACTCGGAGCTGTCCCGCCATGATCGTCATATCCCAAACCGATAATGATCTGTTTTAGTTGTTCCGAAGTGTTGTACCATGCTATTTTTTTTCCATCGTAAATAAGCAGGTCATTTTTTCCATTTCCGTCAATGTCGGCAGTCGTTGCATCGTGCCCCCCGGCCTGCGTCAGATTGGCTTTCCATGAGGTATCCGGATTCTTTTTCAAAACTCCCGGATTTTGGAACCAAACCCCTTGATAAACCACATCAGGCCACCCGTCATGGTCAATGTCAATGGCTGTTGTTCCTAACGTCCGTGTCAGCGGCTCAGCGCTTCCCATGAGGTGTTGTATCCAAATGGAGTCATTTACCCTTTCGTACCAGTAAGCCGATTGGGTTACCCGGCGGGAAACGGCCACATCCAGGTCGCCGTCACCGTCAAAATCGGCCAAAGCAGGACCTCCGGTGCCCCACGAAGACCCCGGGAGAATGGGATCGATGCTAAAATGTTTCCACGCGGGGTATTGCGAAAATCCAATAACCGCGTATAACAGGAAAGACGAACAAAGACCTGTCATCTTTCCGGAATAGCTAAGAATATCAAAATTTTCCATGTGATTTATCGTTTCAAATTAATGGTGTTTATGCGCTTTCTGAAAATGAACCTGTCCATTCCTGAAAGATGACTTGAAGGGAACAGGTACAAAACAAACAAGGCCGCCATTTCAATCAGGTTTTTGTTGACGATCCAGTAGCTCCCTTCCACATGAACATTGACCCCCAAACTGGCAAAAGGAGGGTAGGCCAGGTAATACATCGATAACAGGAGCATCCCCAAAATTTTAGCAGGCCTCGACAGCAGGCCTAAAAACAAACTGAGGCCAATAAGCACCAGACCCCATTCGTTAAGGTTGTCAACCACATTGATCACAGATTCTGTCTTTGTCATGCTTCTAAAAAGAGGTGCAAGCGGCCCGACGGAGCCGAGCAAATATTCTTTCGCTGTCCATCCCGGGGTATAAAGTTTCGTCAATCCTTCGTATAAAAAATGCCAGCCAATCAAGACCCGCAGCAATGTTAATCCGAAAACCTGCAAGCCCGGGTAATTATATTGTCGTTGTTCTTTTTTCATTTTTCCCATTTTTTCTCTTTTTCAATTGTGGTTATCCGATGATTGCTTTTTCGTTCACGGAATCCCATCTGACCGGCTTTTTATGCACATAAGCCAGGTTTGCCAGGTTAAAGGTTACGGCTTCTTCAAACCCCACATCAATGTGGCAGCTTGTTTTTCCTTGTCCACGGATGGCATCAACCCACTCTTTCAGGTGCAATAGGGTGGCATCAACCACTTTCCCGTCAATAAATGTAGGGCCGTAACCGCCTTTCATGTAGGCTTTGGATGTGGCCGAAGATACAGCGTCAACGTTAGCATTTGGCTCGTAGTAATACAACGGATCGGCGGAGTCAGTTTGAATGTCTTTGTACCGTTCCGAATTACTGTCTTTATAAAGCATGATTGCCCTGTCGATGTCCATCGAGGCTTCGGAACCCAAAATGCGCGATTGCCTGTAAATGCCGTTTTTCAGAGTGCAGTCGTAGGTCATGGTCAGGCCCCTTTCAGGATAGTAGAATACCACGTTTAAAACATCCGGCATGTCACCATGTGTTTTGTAGTAATGCTGCCCGCCCAATGCAACTACCGACTCGGGAATGCCAAGTTCCAGAACCTGATTGACACAATCGTATGTGTGTGAGAAATCGTTCCCTGTAACACTGGTGCCGTAGTCGCTGTAACGCTGCCAGCTAAAAAACCGTTTCAGGTCAAATTCGTGCCAGGGTGCATTGCCCAGGAATTCTTTCCAGTCGATATTGTTTGAGGTTCCCTGAAGATGGTCAAAAGCATCGTCCCGGATCCACGCCCCAAACCGGGTATTCCGGTTCGTGTAAGTCTGTACCATTGTCACATTGCCCATCACACCTTTTTGGTATAGTTCCCGGGCTACTTTAAAACTCATCTGCTGACGGTTCTCATGTCCCAACTGGAAGACGACCCCTGTGGCCTTGATCGTATCTCTCAGCTCAATGGCTTCTTCGATACTGTGGGCCATGGGTTTTTCAAGATAAACATGTTTACCTGCCTTTGCTGCAGCCACTGCGATCGGGACATGAGTATGGTCGGGCGTGGCTATCAGTATTGCATCTATCTCGTTGCTGGCAACCATCTCCCGGTATGAAGCAAATACTTTTGCGGGCTTCCCGCCTCTTTTTCTGCCGCCGGGATGAAAATCGTTCGAAGAAATTTCTGCCCCGCGTTGCGTGTGTACGCTGAAAACATCGCAAATGCCGGTGATTTCAATGTTGAGGTCTTCCTGCGCCAGAAAGTCACGGAGTCTTTTGTTATAATTCCCGTTCACCGTGTTCTGTGTCACGAAATCGGGGTGGACATATCCCAGTGACTGCATCAACTGTTCGCCGCGCCAGCCGTTACCGATCAGACCGATCCGGATACATTGGCCGCTTGTTCCTGTCGGTGGCAGCAGTTTTTCTTCCGGTGCTTCCAGCGAACCAATCTTCAGGATTTCGCGGTAATCACTGCTTTTTTCGCCTGCCTGCCGGGAAATATTGTCTTTAAACGCAAACCCGAAATAGCCCAGAAACGGAACTGCTCCCAGACCTTTCAGAAAGTCTCTCCTGAAAATATTTTTACCCTTTTTTTTCATCATTGACTTTTTTACCTGTTATTCTCCTTTTGCAACCTTTTCCCCACTTCCAACAGTATCTTCACGGATTCTTTTGATACCTACCCGTTTTCATCCGGGGATTTGGGCAGGTAATTCTTTTCTTCCTGGCTAAACTCGGCGTTCATGGCTCGTATCATAGAAATCAACTTTTTAGTCTGCGTTTTTTTGCTGAAAAAAGGACTTATAGACTCGCTTGAAGCTTCCGGTACATCCGGCATCGGAAAAATCCAA
>CAZOYZ010000537.1:0-3792 GCA_964584045.1 uncultured Prolixibacteraceae bacterium
ACAGCAGCCATATCTTTTTTTACAATCCGGTCAGTCATTTCAGGTTGAAAAAGGGCGCCGACAAGCTTTTTTCAGGTCTGTTGTTCGCGGTCACACAAAACGAATTTCTTACCCAATATCATAATTGCAGGGCCTTTCACCTGTTAAAGGCCGAGTCGCCCGGCGAAAGAAGACCTTTTGTCCGGGTCATTCACTTTATGGATTTTAATCCCTGTCATCACACAGGTGCAGACGATGATCCTTCGGCGCTGTAACCTTCTGCGTGCATGTTTATATGCATTTTTCAGCAAAAAATCACAAAAAAACTAAAACAATACATAACACTTAAATTTTGTAGATATGCAAAACAAAGGACTAATTAAAGCTTTTGCTATTTTACTGGCATTGGTCTGCGCTTATCAGTTAACCTTTACGTTTAAAGCCAGGCAGGTGGAAAAAGATGCCGTTGAATATGCAAAGGGAGACAAGGCGAAGGAATTATTTTACCTGGATTCCATGTCGGGTAAAACCGTGTATAATTTTTTCGGATTGAAAAAATATACCTATAAGGACGTGAAGGCCCTGGAAATGAATCTTGGTCTTGACCTGAAAGGTGGAATGAACGTGACCCTGGAGGTATCTGTAGTGGATCTGATCCGCTCCCTGTCCAATTACAGTACGGATTCCACGTTTAACGCCGCATTGAAACGAGCAGTCCGGTTGCAAAGAGACAGCCAGGATGATTTTGTCACGCTGTTCGGACGTGCATTTGAGGAAATTGATCCGAACGCCAGCCTGGCTGCTGTTTTCAATACCCTTGAACTGAAGGAGAAAGTAAAATATAACTCTACCAATGCCGAAGTCCTTAAAGTAATCCGTGAGGAGACCGACGCGGCCATTGACAATGCCTTTAATGTGATCCGTACCCGTATCGACCGCTTCGGTGTTGCTCAGCCCAATATTCAGCCCTTACAGACCCGCGGGCGGATCCTGGTCGAGCTTCCCGGAATTGACGATCCGGCGCGCGTTCGTAAGCTGTTGCAGGGAACCGCTACCCTGGAATTTTGGGAGACTTACGAGAATAGTGAGGTTTACCCGGTCATGATGCAAATTAATGAAAAGCTGAGAGGGGTACTTCATACCTTTGCAGCGGTCGATTCCTTGACGGAAACTCAGGTAGCCGATTCGGTGAAGACCGGTGAGGGAAGTTTGCTTCAGGAATTGGAAAAAGCGAAAGGCGATTCTGCCAAGGTAGATAATCTGGCAAATTTTAAAAAAGAATATCCTTTATTTGCGGTGCTGACCCCCAGTACAACCCCTCAGGGACAGCTATACCCCGGTCCGGTCGCAGGAACGGCACATTATAATGATACTGCTACGGTGAACAGGTATCTGAAAATGACCCAGGTTCAGTCGGTGATCCCCCGTAATATGACCTTTAAATGGACTGCAAAAGCAGTTGATAAAGATGGTAATTATTTCAGGCTGATCGCGATCAAGGTGACCAGCCGTGACCGGCGGGCTCCCCTTACCGGAGACGTCATTGTCGATGCCCGTCAGGATTACGAACAGATGGGTAGTCGTCCGGAAGTTTCCATGACCATGAACTCGGAAGGAGCCAAAGTATGGGCACGTCTGACAAAAGACAATGTGGGTAAATCAATTGCCATTATCCTGGACGATTACGTGCGTTCGTACCCCACGGTGAACGGCGAAATTACAGGAGGACGTTCCAGCATTACCGGCCTGGAATCGGTCGAAGAGGCCAAAGACCTTGCCAATATTTTGAAGTCAGGGAAAATGCCGGCCCCGGCACATATTATCCAGGAAGAGATTGTCGGGCCTTCACTGGGGCAGGAAGCGATTAACAGCGGTATGTGGTCGTTTGTTATCGCCTTCATGCTGGTGTTGATCTACATGTTGTTCTTTTACAGCAAAAGAGCTGGTTTGACAGCCAACCTGGCACTTATTGCCAATTTGTTTTTCCTGATCGGGGTTCTTGCATCAATCGGAGCCGTACTAACCCTTCCCGGTATCGCCGGTATTGTGCTCACTATGGGTATGGCGGTCGACGCGAACGTGCTGATCTACGAGCGTGTGCAGGATGAATTAAATGGAGGGAAAGGACTGAAAATGGCGATTACCGATGGATTTAAAAATGCGTATTCCGCGATTATCGACGGCCAGGTGACCACGTTGCTTACCGGATTCGTCCTTTACCTGTTCGGTTCAGGTCCGATCAAAGGTTTCGCGACTACGCTGATCATCGGTATCTTCACCTCATTGTTCACGGCCATCTTTATCACCCGCCTGATTTTTGAATATCAGCTTTCCAGGAACAAGAACATCACGTTCACCTCACAGGTTGCCAAAGATTGGCTGAGAAATACAAAGATCCCGTTTTTATTAAAACGTAGAATTTCTTATGTCCTTTCGGGAAGCCTGATCTTTATTTCGCTGGTTTCCATTTTTGTCCGCGGGTTTAACTACGGGATCGATTTCAGAGGCGGGCGCACCTATGTGGTCCGGTTTGATAAGGATGTAAAAGTGGCGGAAGTGGGAAGCACCCTGGCTCTTGTTTTTGGCGAGAGCCCCGAAGTGAAAACCTACGGAGGCAACGACCAGGTCAAGATCACAACAGAGTACAAGATCGAAGAAATGTCGGATGAGGTAGACAATGAAGTCGAAACGCTGCTGTTTGAGGGCCTGAAAAAGGGTGGCTTTGTGGGTGATATCACCAAACATGAGTTTGACGCCAAGTACCGTCAAAGTTCACAGAAAGTAGGGCCGACCATTTCGGACGACATTAAAAAGGATGCGCTGATCGCGATTATTTTCTCATTGATCATCATCTTCCTTTACATCTTGTTGCGTTTCCGGAACTGGCAGTATGGTCTGGGCGCGATCGCCGCTTTGGCGCATGACACGATCATTACGCTCGGCGTCTTTTCATTGTTTTACGGATTCCTTCCGTTCTCTCTGGAAATCGACCAGGCGTTCATTGCAGCAATTCTGACCGTCATCGGGTACTCGATCAATGATACGGTGATCGTGTTTGACCGTATCCGTGAATATCTGGCTATTCATCCGAAAAGGAGCAGGGAACAGAACATGAACGAAGCCATTAATTCCACGTTGCGCCGCACCTTCAGTACGTCATTATCGACTCTGGTCGTGCTTTTTGCAATATTTCTTTTCGGGGGAACGTCCATTCAGGGCTTTACGTTTGCTTTGCTGGTCGGTATTTTAGTGGGTACTTATTCTTCAGTCTTCGTGGCTACGCCAATCGTATTTGATACGCAGCGAAAGGTCGCCAAATCGCTTGAAAAGAAACAGTAAAAGGGTTCAGCTTTTTATCAGAGGTAACACTCTCATCGGAATGAGGCATGGAAGCAATCTGCAGGGAATTTAACTCCGCAGATTGCTTCTTGATACCCTGACCAATCAGACGGCTTGGGATCGTTTTGGCCTTAATACTGAATTGGACTATGGGCAGCCCGTTTACTTTTGCTTTTTCGTTTGTCCAACCTGTTAAACTTGTTCGTATATTTGCCGGGAAGAAGAAACATCAGTCGAAGACAGAACGATTAATGAATTGAAAAATTGAAACAATGGCTCTGAATATATTATTTGTCAGCGGCGGGGAAATTATCCTGGTCATGCTTGTTGCCCTGCTTTTCTTCGGTTCAAAGGCCATCCCTGATATTGCAAAGACACTGGGTAAGGGAATGAGGGAATTCAGAAAAGCGACCAACGAAATAAAGCGGGAGCTTGAAGAAAATACCAGTGAGATCAAAAAAGATATCAGGGAGA
>CAZOYZ010000538.1:0-1253 GCA_964584045.1 uncultured Prolixibacteraceae bacterium
CGGTATTCAACCTCAAATTCCTTAACCAGCACGGCATCACCTTCCCTGATGGCCGTATACCCGGTTCCCCTGAAATAATTGTTTAACTCGACTGGTAAGATCCAGAATGTCTGATGATGTGTTTTAAATAATTAGCAGAAGCTTTTTTACCTTTACAGGAAAAAACCAAATTATGGCTATCCCGACTTCCCGGACAAAAGAAGATGCACAGATTCGCATCGACGTGGACCTTTGTAACGACTGTGGCCTCTGCGTCACGGTTTGCAAGGATTTCAGCATTGAAATCACAGGACATTGATTCCATTCAGGTTGCTGTTCGAAATTTTAAATCTTTTAAAATAAATATACATGATACGCATTCAAAGAATCGTCCTTACACTGTTTTTTTTCTCCGGACTAATCCCTGCTGTTTCGGCGCAGTTGAATTCCTATCCCGAATCGTACCAGATTGATCAGAAAGATGTTAACCGGGCGTGCCAGGTTATTTCCACGCCATTGAAAAACGAAGTGGTTATGCCTAATCCGAATCCGGCGGCGCAATGGTTTCCCGATGCCGGCCTGGGGCTTTTTATGCACTGGGGTATCCACAGTGTAGCCGGTGCTCAGCCTTCGTGGGACATGATTGCCAATTACCGCTACGGGGGAAAGGTAGCCCCTCCTGACAGATATTATGCACTGGCCAATCAGTTTAATCCCCGGGATTATGATCCGGACAAATGGCTGAAAGCTGCCAAAGAAGCTGGTTTTACTTATGCCGTTCTCACCACCAAACACCATGACGGTTATGCCTTGTGGCCGTCGAAATATGGTATCGGTACCAAACAATACATGAATGGCCGCGATTTGCTGAAACCGTATGTAGATGCTTGTCGGGCAAATGGACTGAAAGTGGGGTTTTACTTCTCTCCCCGCGATTGGCACTATCCGGGTTTAATGGACCCCAATGAATTTGATGCAAACACCCGCAATAATGTTCTGCCGATCAGCGATTCGATTGCCAATTATCACAATTACGAAAAATTTCTGGGATTTGTGTTGGTTCAGATGGAAGAACTGCTTACCCGCTACGGAAAAATCGATATTCTCTGGCTTGACGGAATGAATTTCCGCGGCATTGACGATATGCATACCCTGCAGGTTTATGCCTGGATTCGCTTGTTACAGCCGAATATTGTAATTAATGACCGCTGGTCGAATATTGTAAATCCCGATGACCCCGCAGGAACCGGCCTTCGTATTGGCGATTTCACTAC
>CAZOYZ010000538.1:1353-3790 GCA_964584045.1 uncultured Prolixibacteraceae bacterium
CATGGTATTTGCATTTGCTGCCCGACTTTAAAAACCAGGTTTCGCTGAAAACCGATAAACAGCCTGGGTCATTGACATTAGTAAGAACCGGAACTGCGATTCCATACAATTATTTTGAGGGATTCGTCAAATTTACTGTTCCGGAAAACCTTCGTACCGAATTGGACGATGTGGTGAAAGTCGAATTTTGAGTGATCTTTTTCAAACTGAAAGCTGTTCCGGGCAAGGATTTTCTTCCGGAAATATTACTTTTAACAAACCTAAAACTATCGGTATGCACTTCATTAAACCTTACAGCCGCAGGCTTCTCCGCCATAGCCTGTTTCCGGTCGTCGCATTAGCCTTTGTATTATTCACTGGCTTTGATACGGCAAAAGGAGCCAATCATTCATTAAAACTATGGTACGATAAGCCTGCCCTTGATTGGATGACTGAAGCATTGCCAATCGGGAACGGACGCCTTGGCGGAATGATTTGGGGTGGAATTGAAAAGGAACATATTCAGTTTAATGAAATAAGCCTTTGGACCGGCGACGAAACAAACACCGGGGCTTACCAGGCATTTGGCGATGTTTATATCGATTTTAAGCAGGCACCGGACGTTGCGCAGTATAAGCGGGAGCTGAATATTGAAAATGCTGTCCATTCCACTATGTATGCTGCAAATGGAATAAAGTATAAAAGGGAATACTTTTCGAGCGCCAAAGACCAGGTGATGGTGATGAGGATAGAAGCAGATAAAAAAGCTTCTTGCAGCGGCACGATCAGCATGACTGATATGCATGGTGCCGACATAAAAGTAGTTGATAATCAATTCCTGGTTGAGGGTGCACTCGACAATGGACTGCAATACGGAGCGGGCATTCTGGTGCTGAGCGAAGGGGGAGTGGTGAAAAAGCTAAACAATACCGTTGTTTTTGAGAAGGCCGATAATGTGACGATCCTGCTGGCTGCCGGAACCAATTATCTTCCTGATTACAGCAAAGGTTGGAGAGGAGAGAATCCAAACCCGCTCATTGAAAAGCAATTGAAAGATGCATCGCTTTTTCCGTACAGTGAACTGCTGAAGCGTCATGTCAATGATTATCGGCATTTGTTTAACCGGGTGTCTTTAAATGTTGGTAAAACGACCCCGGCTGTTAGTCAGTTGCCAACCGACAGGCGGTTGGTCGCTTACATGAAAGGCGGAGTTGATCCTGATCTGGAGGAATTGTTTTTTCAGTTTGGAAGGTATCTTTTAATCAGCAGTTCACGTCCGGGTAGTCTGCCGGCAAACCTGCAGGGGATCTGGAATAATTCAAATAATCCGCCATGGAGGAGTGACTATCACTCAAATATCAATGTCCAGATGAATTATTGGCCTGCCGAAGTTGCTAATCTGAGCGAATGCCACATCCCCTTCCTCGAATTCATCAACAATCAGCGTGAAGTCAGAAAAAAAGCCACGCAGGAGTTTTATAAATCAAAAAAAGGATGGACCGTGCAAACCGAGAACAATATTTTCGGGGCCGGCAGTTTTGTATGGAATCCACCTGCAAGCGCATGGTATTGCCAGCACTTGTGGGAACATTATGCTTTTACAAATGACAAAAAATACCTCAGGGAATTTGCTTATCCGGTGTTAAAAGAAATTTGTGAGTTCTGGGAAGAACGGCTGATCACCGATTCAAACGGTGCTTTGGTTACTCCCGATGGCTGGTCGCCTGAACACGGTCCGCACGAGCCGGGCGTTACATACGACCAGGAGATTATCTGGGATTTGTTCACCAATTATATCGAAGCTTCCGAAATTCTTGATCTTGATCCGGATTACAGAAAGACGGTGACTTCTTTGAAGGAAAGGCTGCTTAAACCGCAGGTCGGGAAGTGGGGGCAGTTAATGGAGTGGAGCGTCGACCGGGATGATCCTGCCGACCAGCACCGCCACATTTCGCATTTGTTTGCCTTGCATCCCGGGCGCCAGATTTCAATAAACAAAACGCCCGAATTGGCCGAAGCAGCAAAGAAAACGCTGATAGCGCGCGGCGATCAAAGCACAGGATGGGCGATGGCCTGGAGGATTAATTTTTGGGCCCGCTTGTGCGATGGAAATCATGCCTATACGTTATTGCGGAACCTGATGACAGTTGTTGGTAATACAAACACTGCCTATGCGAAGGGAGGGGGAATTTACGCCAACTTGTTAGATGCCCATCCGCCGTTCCAGATCGACGGCAATTTTGGTGCAACTGCAGGAATTGCTGAAATGTTGATCCAATCGCATACCGGCGAAATTATTTTATTGCCCGCTTTGCCTGATGCCTGGTCAACCGGCTCAGTGAAAGGATTAAGAGCCAGAGGTGATTATGTGGTCGATATGGCATGGAAGAACGGCAAAGTGGTCAGTTACCGGATTGAATCTGAAAACAGGGGGTTTGTGAATGTTCGCGTGAATGGC
>CAZOYZ010000539.1:0-3784 GCA_964584045.1 uncultured Prolixibacteraceae bacterium
CCTTCTGAATATGGGTTTCATATTCTTCCTCGCTCGTATTATGTTTCAGATCGCCCAGAATCCTTTCCGTGACATCTTCGATACGGACTAGCAATGAGGCGGTCTTTCCCGGATTAGGTAATTCTTCCTGCCGCGTTTTTGCCCAGAATCCATCATGCAGATAGTCACGTTCGACCGAGCTGTGAGCCTGGATTTCCCCAAAACCACAATGATGATTCGTGAGCAAAAGCCCGTCGGCCGACACCAGCTCACCCGTACATGATCCACGGTCGAGAGCCACTACGGCGTCTTTCAGACTTGACCGGTTAATATGGTATATATCATCTGCACTTAATTCACAACCCATCTGTTGCATATCGCTGATATTTAGTTTTTGAATCAGCGATGGCAGCCACATACCCTCATCCGCACTAGTCCGTCCATGCAGCAATATACCCAGGATAAGCGCTGCAAAAAATATCTTTTTCATTCCCTGTCTCTTAATTTTTTAAAAATTAGTTGCAAAGATACTGTTATCTGTCTTTCAGCAACAAAAATGATTGATAAATAAATTTGTTTTATTGGTGAGCGGTTTCGCTGTATCATTACGAAAAAAACAGCAGAAAATGTTGCTTTTTAGGCAACACGATGATCGTCAGCCATGTTATGGGAATCGTAATTCAGATCGAAACCTGCTTTTGCCGGTTTTAAAAATCCCTATCTTTGCCGTCGAAGACGGAATGACTAAAAAAATGGAGAGTACAGCAATGGAAAAGAAAGTAAGGGTACGGTTTGCCCCGAGTCCGACAGGCCCGCTTCATATGGGCGGTGTCAGGACAGCGTTGTTTAACTACCTTTTTGCCCGGAAACACGGGGGTGATTTTTTGCTCCGGATTGAAGATACCGATCAGACCCGTTATGTTCCCGGCGCGGAAGAATATATTGCCGAATCGTTGAAATGGTGTGGATTAATCCCCGACGAAGGGGTTGGTTTCGGAGGTGCTTACGGCCCTTACCGTCAAAGCGAACGCAAGGAGATTTACAAGGGGTATGTGGAACAGCTTGTTGCAACCCATAAAGCCTATTACGCTTTCGATACTCCTGAAGAGCTGGAGGCGTTACGTGCTGAAGCTGAAGAAAACCAAACGGTTTTCTCTTACGATACGCACACCCGCCTGAAATTAAAAAATTCGCTGACGTTGCCGGATGACGTGGTAAAACAGATGATCGCGAACGGAGAATCCTGGGTGATCCGCTTTAAAATGCCCGAACAACGTGATGTCGCGGAGCAGGATCTCATTCGGGGTGAAGTTAAATTTAACACCGCCCAACTCGATGATAAAGTTTTGTTTAAGGCGGACGGTATGCCAACGTATCATATGGCGAATGTCGTGGACGACCATTTGATGCAGATCACGCATGTGATCAGGGGTGAGGAATGGTTGTCGTCCATGCCGCTCCATATTCTGCTGTATGAAGCTTTGGGATGGGGGGATAATCGCCCGCGGTTTGCTCATCTCCCGCTGATCCTGAAGCCCACGGGAAAAGGGAAGCTGAGTAAGCGTGACGGTGATAAGATGGGTTTTCCTGTTTTCCCGTTGCAGTGGACTGATCCGGTAACCGGAGAAGTTTCGCGGGGATACCGTGAAGACGGATATTTTCCCGAGGCGTTTATCAATATGCTGGCTTTGCTGGGCTGGAACGACGGGACAGAACAGGAGTTATTTACCATCGGTGAACTGATCAACCGGTTCAGTCTCGAACGGGTTGTCAAATCGGGAGCGCGCTTCGATCCTGAAAAGACGAAGTGGTTTAACCGCCATTATCTGCACCGGAAGGACGATGCCGAGCTGGCCGAGTTATTTAAAAAGCAGCTTGCCGGGAAAAATATCGCCGTGGATGATGATAAGCTGATCCGGATCACCGGACTGATCAAAGACCGTTGCACGTTTGCTTCAGACCTTTGGGAACACGGATTCTATTTTTTCACAGCCCCCGACAGCTATGATGAAAAGACGATCAGCAAAAAATGGAAGGAAGACACTTCCGGGAAATTACAGGCAATTGCCGGTTTCTTTCAAAGCCTGGACTGCTGGGATGCCGAATCGGTCAAAGAAGCGTTTTCCGAATTTATGAACGCCAGGGAGTGGAACTTTGGCATGGTCATGGTACCGATCCGTTTGGCCCTCGTAGGCAGCAGCCAGGGCATCGACCTCTTTGCTATTTTTGAACTGATCGGAAAGGAAGAAACCATTCGCCGTATTGAACAGGCTGTAGCCCGGATCGTTCCTGTCCTTTAAAGTTACGGTGGCCATACGGGGGATCTGCCCGGTTTTTTCGGGCAGATCCCCCGTATGCAAAGAGGGATCCTACTTGATCTTCTGAAGATAAAGCTTGCGCAGTTGCTGCAGGTAATTGAGACTTAAATTATTCGAATAGATCCTCACAAATTCATGTAACTGCCCGTCATGAAGGAAGGCTCCTACTGCGGCGTCGAACTTGCTTCCCTCCCAATTATATTTCACTTTGTCGGTCAGAGCGTTAAAGTCCTCCCACTCGTAATGCTTTGGAATTTCAAGGTATGTATGAAAGTCCTCTTTGGTATCGAGATAGATGCCGTTGTCAACCTTTTTAAGATTAAAAAACTTTACTACCCTGATCTGGACGGTTTCTTCGAGTCCTCTCATGGTCTTCTGCAAAAAACAAATGCCTTGCTCCTGATAAATCTGCTGTAATTTTCCGATAAGATCATACCGTTTCAGGTGACGGACACGAAGGACATCATACTTGTCATTATAGATCTTAAGGAATCCTTTTCCGGCATCAAAACTTTCATCGAACGCTTTTTCAACTTCTTCGGTGGCGCGGATCATGTCGATAAGCGGATATTGTTCCTGAAGGGCGAGGTACAAGTAAACAGGTTTGGCACAGTTGGGCTCTTCATGATAATAACCCGGGAAAGGGGCGATCGCTTCAAAGACCAGTGATCCCGGTAATACTTTGTCTGTAATAGTCAGTACCGTTTCGTATTTGGTAATCGTTCCAAATACTTCAATTGCATTTTGCGACTCCATATCTTTCGTTTTATAAGATTCGTTATCTTCGTCAACAATTTGTTTATGACGACTCCCGGTAAATATTATCAAGTTGAACCTGTCGGACCTGTCCTGATCACAAAAAACAATCGTTCGCGCCGTATCCGCCTCAGAGTGAATCACGATGGTAAGGTTCTCATCTCCATGCCTTTGTTGGGTTCCGAACAAAAAGCGCTCGATTTTGTACGGGCCAAAACAAATTGGATATTAAAACAACAACAAGATATAAAAGCTGGTTTAACTATTTTTGATTCGGACACCTGTTTTAAAACAAAGTTTCATTTGCTTAAAATTGTACGGGTAGAACATGCGAAGGTTTCAGCCATGGCGGGACAAGGGATCGTCCAGGTGAATATTCCTGTGAAGTATGATTGCCAACAGAATGAAATACAGCAGTTTATTAGAAAAGTGATGGTGCAGGTGATGCGGCAGGAGGCCAGGGTTTATTTACCGGAACGATTGAAAGAACTGGCAGCGATCCACGGGATGCATTATGAAAATATGTATGTAAAACATGTAAAAAGCCGTTGGGGCAGCTGTTCCCATACAAACAACATTAATCTGAACGTTCATCTGATGCGTCTGCCTGATCGTCTTATCGATTATGTACTGCTGCATGAACTGGCTCATACCGTTGAGAAGAACCATGGACCTGGGTTCTGGCATCTTTTGGAAAAAATTTGTCCTGGTGCCGGAAAGCTGAATAAAGA
>CAZOYZ010000540.1:0-3782 GCA_964584045.1 uncultured Prolixibacteraceae bacterium
AAATCCATGACCTCCCAAAAGCAGATCCGGATTTCCGTCGCCATCCATATCCGCTATCGCCGCGGTCCGGAAGCGGGTCAGCGGCGATCCAAGGCGTTCGATCCGCACCTTTTCAAATCCATCCTGATTGCCCAGCAGAACAGCGATCTCGTCTTTCTCACTGCTTTCCACAACAATGTCAAGGTACCCGTCCTTATTCAGGTCGGTGGTTAACGGAGTTCGTCCTTTTACGGAGATCTCATACCGGCGGCACTTATCCGGGGAGTAACCTTCCCGGTCGCCGTAAAAAATGTTCACTGCCGTGCCCTGTCTGGTGAGATACACCAGGTCGGCGTGACCATTCCCGTCAAGATCAGTGGCCAGTGCGGACGACTGCGCAGCCGCACCGGGCAAGGTGGTCATTGCCGCTTCGGAATACCTGGAGCGTTCATTTCCCCATAACACAAAAAGATCGACCGGATTATAGGTGTCAGGACCGTATTGAGGAGACCGTGTACCGCTTTCCCTGTTCGAAAGGAAAATGTCGTTAAACCCATCCTGGTTGAAATCGCCTGTGGCAACGTCGGCAGCGCCGAACCCCCAGATTTCATCCCGGTCTGCGGGATGATAACCATCCTTCGCCCCCCAGTAAATAAATGACGGCGTATCGTACGACTCTCCTTTCTGGCTGTTGGAGAAAACGATATCCCCAAACCCGTTGTGGTCCAGGTCAGTGATCGCAACCCCGGTCGCGTTGTTGGTAGGCAACTGCGTACGGTTACCTTCACTAAAACCATCAACTCCTCCCCAATAGACATAAGAAGGACCATTGTTGTTCACAATCACCAGTTCATGATAGCCGTTACCATCCAGGTCTTCCGCCGCCCCCGCCATGGCGTCTCTTGAAGGAATAAGGGTGCGTTTGTCTGCGCTGAACCCCCCGGCATCGTTCCAGAAAATCTCTGACGTATCGCCAAGCGAAGGAACAAAGAGGTCAGGCCGGCCGTCGCTGTTCAGATCGGCGACAAGCAACTTTCTTGTAATTGTACCCCACACAGGGGCCAAAGCCTTTATATCAGTATATTTACCGGCATCAACTCCACCTTTTCTTCCATAGAAAATGCGAATGCTACCCGGCGAGCCACCCTGGAGGAAAACGATATCCGGGTAGCCGTCCGTATTAAGATCTGCAACAGAAACATCCAGCGCATATTCCGTAGGCAGTTCGCTGCGGTTCTCTGCTGAAAATCCCCACGCTTGTTGCCAGTAAATGTATGAAGTACCCTCCTCCGGCTCCACCACTCTTTTCGCCTCTTTTTCTTTCGGAACACGGTAAGCGCTGATATGGGCAGAGGCGAACGCCTCCCTGCCGACATTAGCCATGACGATATCCTTGTGGCCGCTGCCGTCAAGATCCGCCACGGCAAGGCCTGAAGCGGTCAGGCTGGGCAAATAAGATACCCGTGAGCGGCTGAACCCACTCTCTCCTCCCCAGTAAAGGAATACGGGGAAATGGTTGTTGGACCAGCCATGCACAAAGTTCGTAAACAGGATCTCCGGGTACCCGTCGCTGTTCAGATCAGAAACAAGGGCGTTGCCGCCTCCCAAACCCGGAAGCCTGTCCATATGTTTAAGGCTTTCCTCCATCCATTCCAGTTGCTGGAATCCCGGTATGAATTCATGCACCGGAGGCATCAGTGACCGGAACCCCTTTCCTGGTCTGTTGTAATAGACAAGTCCGTCGGGGGTTTCGTGGGGGTTGTGATCATTCACGGATACGATTTCCGGGTAGCCGTCATTGTTAAGGTCAAACCAGTTCATGAACCGGATCTGCCCGTCACGACTGACAAACAAATTATTCCCGCTGTTTGACACAGTCCCTGCTGAGAAATCACTGAAGCCTGAGTGGCGAAACAGCACCTTACCCGCTGCTTTTGGCGCTGCAGGTGGGGAAACATTCGTGATATAGTGGTGATCCGGTAATGTCCCTTCAGCCGGCAAGGTGGATCCCCGCCTTTGCGTTCCGGCAACTGCCTGAACAAAAAAGACAGTCAAAAAAATGCTAAAAAATAAACTCTTCTTCATCAAACTGTTTTATACGTGTCTACTATTAACTGCCAAAGCAGATCGCTGCCAATTCTTTCGTGTCCGGGTCGCCGGCATCCCTGTAGAAAAACAGGGCCGCATCCAGCAGTGTAGCCTCATTTCCCTGTTTGAGGCCTATGTTCAACGTATTTTTCCCGGCTTTGACACATCCGGCGGGAACTTCGAAAACACAAAGCCCGTCGTTTGTCTTTTTCAGATATTTCAGACCGGTATCATTTAAACTTGCTTTGATCAATTCCGGTGCCCCGTCCTTTAAGTACAGGATCAGTGCTGTTCTTGCCGGAGTGTTTTCATTTCCGGTTTCCAGTTGAAAGGATACCGGAGTGGACCCCAGAACATGAGGATTTACCGGGGTAAGTATGGGAATAGCTGAATAATCCCTGCCATTTTTCAGATACGATTCGGGGTTCCCGTTCCGGTACGTGACAAAATAAAGGTTGTTTTTATCTTCCAGTTTCCGCGCACTGCCAATTTCACGCAGATAACGGCTCCGGGTGTTGTATTCGTTAAACACATAAATCCCGTCCACCCCGGCCTGCCAGGCGGCGGATGCGCGGGCACGGTAAACCGGATTTTGAAGACGGACAAGGCCGGGATGTTCGTTTTGCACACGTGGTTCACTCAAACCGGCATATACTTTCACGCCATGTTGATGTCCCATTGCGACAAGGTAATCCCAGAAGTTCAATCTGAAATAGCCGCTCCCCACAACAATGTCCACCAAATCTTCTCTCATCCACGTTTCGATATCGATGCCAACCCCGCGGCCATAGTCGATGGAATCAGGGATCCGGACCAGAATCAGTATCGGTTTTCCTTTTTTCATTCCGACCCTTTCGGTCATCTCCCTGATCTGCGTCAGCATATCGGTCATCATGGCAAGCTGCCCGGTGGTTGCAACCGCTCCCCTGGCCACTTCCTTAAACAAATAAAGATGCCTGAAAAAATCCAGTTCAATGCCATCCACATCGTAGTTCTCACAAACTTCCGTATAATATTGCACACACAGATCCCGGATTTCCGGACGGTTAAAATCCACCGAACTCCAGCGCCCGTGGGGTAAACTCTCGCCCGGCGAACCAAAAAGATATTCGGGATGTGCTGTTTTTAATTTTGACCACCGTTCATAGGGCTTGTCGGGCCGGTGCCCGGAATCATGCGTGTCATTCACACGGTTCGACCAGAAAAACTCAAAGCCGTTTTCACGGGCATACTTACCGGTCACTTCCAAAGGATCAGTTCCCAGTTTGACAAATTCCGGCACCACGTTCCTTCTGCCCGGCCTTCGATGGGTCAGGGTAAGAAATTCGCCCACTTCTGTCTTGTGGGTAAACTGGCCGAATGATGAAGTAATCGAGCAGTAGGAAATCGTACTGACATCGGATCCTTTTAATCCGGCAGAACGAAGCTGAAGGAAATTTGACAGGGAGAACTCATAGTCAACCTGTGGTCCCGCTGCGCCACCCGGACGGGGCTGACTGGTAAACCCGGAACTGACTTTTAAAGGATACAAATACGCATCACATCCATCATTATTATGGATGACCGGCCGCGGTTTGTTGAGGAATTCACTCCTGATCTCACGATATTCTCCGACCGAATTAATCCGGTTGTTGCTATTGCCGTTTTTTTTGCAGGACGACAAATTAATATCACATACAATTAACAGGACTAATCCCGTCAGAATTAATTTAATT
>CAZOYZ010000541.1:0-3764 GCA_964584045.1 uncultured Prolixibacteraceae bacterium
GTAGGCCACTTTAAACCCTCCAGAGGAATATTCATATTTTGACTATTTTCAACAATCAGGCCCCCTGGATGATTTATAGCTTTTTCTCCCTGGGTCTGAGCCAATGCTGGGGCAATTTTCTGAATCCGAAGTGCCAGCATCAACCTCCAGCTATTGACAAACCTCAACCACTTAGACAGATCTCCCTGAT
The DNA here is from genome assembly GCA_964584045.1 of uncultured Prolixibacteraceae bacterium. Lineage (GTDB taxonomy): Bacteria > Bacteroidota > Bacteroidia > Bacteroidales > Prolixibacteraceae > JBCFBK01. The sequence continues at coordinate 191 of CAZOYZ010000541.1, forward strand.
AGGTATGGTCAAACTTTGCCATCCCTTTATTATCAATGTTATCATAGAAGGTACCTGCTATTGTATCAAGTTCTGCAAAGAACCGATTATACAAATCCGGTTCACGATCATACAATATCGTCTGAGACGGAGACGCATAGTTGGAATAGATAATCGGACCATACATAGAAGTCAGCCTGGAACCGGCTACGACCTTCATCAAAAGAGCAAATTTAGAAAAAACCTCATAACCCTCTTTATCAGCACGTTGCCTTAAAAGCCTGGCCGGTGCAAAAACCTCAGAATAAACATGTTCCCAGTAAGTAAACCTGTTGTTCCATGTAATATAATAGGTCGTATTATTTCTGTTGTTCAGGAAGACCGAAGGTGTAGACAGATGGCAAATCCAGGATTCGTAAGTAAGATTGTGTTGAAGTTGCTGCCTGTCCGTCTTCACAGCAATATGGCTTACACGCAACAAAGGAGTCATAAAAGCGCCGATATCATTGAAGTCCTGTTTAAGATCTGCATCCGTAATTTGAGTTGGATTTGTATTAAACTCCTCAAATTCCGAGGTACATGCACTAACAATGAATACAAATATGATTGATAAAATATAAGATACTCTTTTCATAATTATTAAATTAGAAAGTTAAGCTAAGATTAAAACCAAGTCTTCTGGTCATGGGGAACATGAAATTATCCAAAGACTGGTTGGTTTTACCATCCGTATTTAGATTTAACTCGGGATCGAACGGAGCTTTGAGATAAAAGAAAAACAGGTTCTGGGCGGTAGCCGAAAGAGTTACATCTTTTATAAAGATATTCCGCTTGGCCAGCTTGAAATTATACGAGAAAGCGACCTGAGCCAACCGAATGTTCGTTCTTTTATATACATAATTCTCCAGAATGCCGTTTCGGTCACCAACAGCCCTGTACCACGTAAAAGGATCTATTGAAGTAACCGGGACTCCCTCTTTTACCGCGTCAATTGTTACACTGCCTTTATCACGGGCAGCAGCAGTTCTTTCACTCACCCCCATGCCGTCGAGTAAAGCCTCAGTTTGACTGACAGCCACGCCGCCGAACTTACCGTTGATAAGGAAACTAAGACCAAATTTTTTATAATTTATCGAGTTATTCCATCCTAAACTCCAATCCGGAAGCAGATTTCCAATATACTCTTTACTTTCTGTTTTTAACGGCGCCCCTGAATTGGGGTCAAGCATAATTTTGCCACCATCCGGATCTCTGCGAAATTTGTAAACATATAGATCTGATATTCTTCCACCTGCAACAATCTTTGATTCAAATCCTTCTTCACTCCCAAGACTAATAGGTTTCGTAAGGTCAGGATGCAATTCAACAACTTTATTTGTATTTTTCGCATAATTAAATGAGGCGTTCCATTTAAAATTCTTAGTATGAACAGGAGTTACATCAACAGTAAGTTCAATACCTTTATTGACAATTTCGCCAGCATTAACATAGTAGATTGTGTAACCAGAACCGGTTGGAGCATCAAGAGTTATAAACTGGTCTTGACTGTTGATATTATAGTATGTGAAGTCGACCCCAAACCTGCCTTTGAACAACCTCACATCGCCACCAACTTCAAAGCTTCTGATCATTTCAGGCTTAAGGGTTCTGAAAGGAACCTGTGTATTGAAATTAACTCCGACACCATTTGCGGCGAGCGTATGTTGGGGATTAACCCTGTTAAACGGAACCTCGTTACCTACCACTGAATATGATGCCCTGGCTTTGGCAAAGCTAATCCACGAAGGCAGTGTGAACATTTCCGAAAAGATGGTGGTTAAACCTGCCATCGGGTAAAAATATGAATCGTTACCTGTTCCCGCCAAACTTGACGCCCAATCATTACGACCCGAAACATCAAGGAACAACATATCTTTATAGCCGATGGTTGCATTGGCAAAAAGACCTTCCTTTATTCCTCTGCTGCTAAAAGCAGAATAAACAGTTACATCATCATCAAGATTCGAAAACTGGAAGATGTTAGGATAATTTAGTCCATTGAGACCAGTGCTTACACTTACCCCGACTCCGCTTATGTACTTCCGGTAGCTTCCCCCGGCAATAGCATTAACGCTGAATGCACCAAACTTATCGGCATAGGTAAGTAAGGCATCGGTATAGTACATCTCGCTGGTTGTCCGGCTATAATCCCAGGCTCCGTTCTCATGAGCCTGGCTGGAGTGTGAACCAGCTTTGCTTCTTGTTTCAATCCGGTTTATATTCCCATCGAAATTACCCCTTACCTGCAAACTCAGGTTTTTACTTAATTCATAATCCAGGGTAATACCGCCAATAAGACGTTTCACTTCATCATCTGACGGCCGGTTATGTAATGTCCAATAGGGATTCTCATAGTCAGGATTAGCAATATACCAATTCGGCCACATCATGTTCCTGGAGGGATTAAGGACTTCATAGTGATCTTTGTATTGGTTAAATTCAAGATCCCTTGGAAAATAATAGAGAGCTATTATCGGGTTTGCACCATACCCCGCTGCATATCGGTTATGCGCTTTCTCTGCTGCCAACATAATATTCGAAGAAACTGTCAGTTTATCATTGAACAACTTGGTCGACTGCCTGAACGAAAAGTTATGCTTGTCATATTTATTGGTAGGAGCCACCCCGGTCGAATGGACATTGGAATAAGAAAAGAAAGCAGTTGTATTAGTGTTCCCGCCGCTAATATGGATAGAATTCTGCAAATCCATACCGGTACCAAAATAGTCTTCAATAAAAGAATCATCGTAATTGCCTTTTGTATATGACCAACTTTCATTCGAACTGCCTTCACTACCATACCTGTATTGAAATTTTGGCAATAATGTCACATTTTCAAAAGCCACACCCGAATTTACTTTTACTGTAGGAGCTCCTGCTTTTCCTTTTTTTGTAGTGATCATAACCACACCGTTCGCGCCTTCGCTTCCGTAAAGTGCTGCTGCATTAGCTCCTCTTAAAATGTTAATACTTTCGATATCATCCTGATTTATTTGCGATAAACCATCACCTCTGTCAACCCCTCCCCACATACCTGGCTGTGAAGATCTTCTGTTCGAAATAGGAACACCATCAATAACAAACAAAGGAGTGCTTGAACCGGAAAGTGACTTGTTCCCTCTCAAAACAATCTGGGTAGAACCCCCTGTTCCCGAACTGCTTTGCTGAATATCTAATCCGGCTGCCTTTCCTGAAAGACCATTCATAAAATTCGGGTCTCTTACCCGGAGCAACTCTTCGGACGAAACAGTCTGTTGCGCATAGGTCAGGGTCTTCTCCTGACGCTGGATACCAAGAGCTGTCACCACAACCTCTTGCACTCCAATGGTTTCCTCATCCATAGTCATATCAATAACATCTTGGGTTCCAACCAAAACCTCCTGAGTTCTCATCCCAACAAATGAGAAGACCAATGTTGCATTTCCCGGTACATTTGGCAATGTGTACTTCCCGTCAACATCTGTAATTGTACCAAGGGTCGTGTTCTTTATAAGCACTGCCACTCCCGGCAAAGGAAGATTCTGGTCGTCCGTCACCACACCCCTTACATCATGCG
>CAZOYZ010000542.1:0-3762 GCA_964584045.1 uncultured Prolixibacteraceae bacterium
ATTACTTTACTTTCAATAAGCAATTTGATCAACATAAGTTACAGGTGATTGGTGGTCTTACCGCACAAAAAACATATACGGAAAGCCTTAGTGCTTCGGTCGAAAATTTTGCTTTAGATGATTTTGAATACCATTATCTGTCGGCAGCCAGTGTCATTAATACTCCATCGTCAGGTATGAGTGAACGAAGCAATGCCTCTTTCTTCGGACGAATTCATTATACCCTGAAAGATAAGTACCTGGTTACCTTTAATTCCCGTTATGATGGTTTCTCCGGCTTCGGGAACAACAAAAAATGGGGATTTTTCCCTTCTGCCGCAGCAGCCTGGCGGATATCGGAAGAACCATTTTTCAAAAATCAAACGTTAGTCAGTAACTTAAAATTAAGGGGGAGTTACGGTATTTCGGGAAGTGAAGCTTTAGGGCCGTATAATTCGTTTGCCCAGGTAAAATCGTCCAGTATTGTAATAGGCGGACAAAAAGTTGTTGCAGCCATACCATCCAAAATGTCGAATGCGAATTTGAGTTGGGAACAAACCAGTCAACTGGATGCAGGGGTGGATGCGTCTTTTTTTGATGGACGGATTAATATGGTTGCTGATTATTATCATAAAAAAACCACTGATCTTTTCCTGACCAGACCCGTCCCGCAAACCACTGGTTTTTCATCTTCACTTCAAAACATCGGAAGTTTAAAAAATCAGGGTGTTGAGCTTGGAATTGATGCACTTATCGTTAATACACGTTTAAAGTGGAATATGACTTTCAATATATCAAGGTCCTGGTCAAAGGTACTTGATCTGGGACTGGATCCCAACGAAAATGGAGATCAGGAGATTATACTCGGAGATGTAACCGGTAATCTGAAACTGGGAAATATGCAGATTATCAGGACAGGCAAACCTTTTGGCTCATTTTATGGCTACAAGACCAATGGAATATGGCAAAAGAATGAAGTGTCCGACGAATATAAACAATTCGGGAGTGTCGTGAATGCCGGTGATTTTAAATATATCGATCAGAACAATGACAAGGATATTACGGATGCCGACCGTGTAATTATTGGTCGTTCTCAACCCCTGTTTTTTGGAGGGTTCAATAATACATTCAACTGGAAAAACTGGGAGGCTTCTGTTTTTATGCAGTATGCCGTTGGAATGGATGTATTAAATGTCAGCCGGATGGTTTTAATGAACATGGGAACAAAAAATAACCATTTAAGGGAAGCTTTAAATTACTGGACGGAGAATAATACGAATACGACTATTCCTCGTATTGGTTATTCCGTGTCCAGTGTCATCGTTGACCAGTATCTGGAAGATGCCTCCTTTTTACGAATAAGCGAAATAACCATCGGGTATTCATTACCCCGGTTAAAACTTAATAGCCTGCACATTGAGCGGTTAAGATTTTACTTAACAGGTTCGAATTTATTTACGATTACCGGGTACTCCGGATATGATCCGGAAGTAAACATATATGGAAGCAGCGCTTCCATGCTGAATATGGATAATGGAAGTTTCCCGCGGGCTAAAAGTATAACGGTAGGAATGAATATTACGTTCTAACTTTAAAAACTGTACAATCATGAAAAAAATATATCATTTCTTAATTATTGTAACCCTGTTGATCTCATCTTCCGGCTGTGAAGAATTTCTGGAAGAAAATCCCAAATCGTTTAGCTCCGCATCGGTTTATTTTACTTCAAAGAAAGGTATTGAACAGATGCTGATGGGAGCTTATCAAGGAGGACAGGGGCTCTATCGGGGACGGACTTATGCTATGGATTTTGGAATTACCTCGGACGAGATTAATTGGCTCCAGTCTAATCCTTCCCGCGAAGAACTGGAACACTATGTTTTTACTGCCGACAACATAAATCTCGCACTTATTTGGCAAAATGGCTTTTACGGAATCAACCGGGCAAACCTTTTGATCGAATATTTACCGAAAGATTTTACGGATATGAATTTTATCAATCGCATACGAGCTGAGGGTAAATTTTTACGGGCATTATATTATTTTATTTTGGTACGTACTTATGGACCTGTTCCATTAATTGCTGAATATGACAATGCGCCATATTATCCTGTAAACTCAACTGTTCCTAAAATCTATGGACAAATTATTGAAGACCTGCTGGATGCGGAACAGTATTTGCCTAATTGGAAAGATATTCCTGCTGCTGAAAAGGGCAGAGCCAGTCGCGGAGCAGCCAAGGCATTATTAGCAATGGTATATTTGACACGGGCAACCTCAGAAGCAGCAAATAGTGACGACTATACCAAGGCTGTTGCGAAAACAAAGGAAGTAATTGACGGTGAGGGGTACGACCTCTGGGACAATTATTTTGATGCATTTCATCCGGATAACGAGAACGGTAAAGAAGATTTGTTCTCCTGGCAGTTTGATGCCAAACTTTTATTGAACAGTGTCCATGCCGATTTTAGTCCAAATCCCGACATTTACGGGCAAGCCGGGTATGTCAGTTTCTGCCTTACCGATGATCTGTACAGTAAGTTTGAAATCGGGGACGAACGGCTGACAATGATCTTTAAGGGTGCATATCATACTGAAGTGGCTGGAGATACGAAGACATATTACACGTATAATAATAAAGCTTTTACACAAAAGTATGCCGATCCCTATAATAAAACAGTCAGCAAGCATGGTACTAATTTCCCTATCATACGCTATTCAAATGTACTTTTGATGTATGCTGAAGCTGAGAATGAAATAAACGGGCCAACGAACAACGCTTATGTAGCGTTAAATAAAGTCCGGCAGCGGTCAAATGTAGCTGCGCTTTCCGGACTTACCAAGGAGACTTTCAGGCAGGCTGTCAGGGACGAGCGTTACAAAGAATTCCATGGAGAAGGCATTCGCTGGTTTGATTTGGTTCGTTGGGGAATCCTTGTAGAACGGGTCAAAGCAGTTAAAGATGTCACGGTTGATTGGTCAAAACATAAATATTTTCCATTCCCGCAAACTGAAATTGATACGAACCCCAATTTAACCCAAAACCCGGGTTATTGAATAATTCTTAAATCTGGAGACAATCTGTCTCCAGATTTTCTGTATCGATAAAACCTATAAAAATGGGTATTTGTAGTAAATACACCTAGGTATATCATTTCTGTTGAAATAATAAAATTTATGAATCTACTAAATCCGAATAAATCTTCTGGTCGGTTATCTGTTGCATTAATAGTATCATTTTTTGTTCTGGCAGCCAATTGCCGAAGTCAGGCACAACCGCTTGTTCAGGAACTAAAACCTTGGCAGGATGCCGGAGGTACTGAGATCAACGAGAAATTCACAACAGCATATATGCGTTCCCGCCCTCCAAGAAAGGTTCAGATAATCAATGAAGACTGGACTTTTAATTATTTTCCCAACGAAGTTCTTAATGAACAATTTGCAAAAAATGATTTCGATGATTCAAAATGGCTGGCAATTTCCATTCCTCATAGTTGGCAGAATTATGAAACGACCAGGCAATTACACCCTTTTGTGCTGAACGCATCTGAAATGAGAAATGGACTTTGGTATTCCGGGAAAGCAGTTAATGCAGGAAACCCAAACTACTGGTGGGACGGTTGGGGATGGTACCGGAAAAATTTCGAAATGGTATTACCAATCAAAGGAAAACGGATTTTTCTTGAATTCGACGGAGTGATGAAATATTGCAGGGTATACCTGAACGGGCAATATTTAGGAGAGCATAAGGGGGGATTTAATTCATTTTATTTTGATATAACC
>CAZOYZ010000543.1:0-3753 GCA_964584045.1 uncultured Prolixibacteraceae bacterium
GTTATGATCTTCCGAACCGGCTCTGTACGAAGCTTGGTTTGCGGCAGCTTAATCTGTTTTCGGGTGTTCAGAACCTGTACACGTTTACTCGTTATGATGGCGCTGAAGTGGATACAACTGCTGAGCCGGACGGCGTGCCTCAACCTCGTACATGGACACTTGGTTTCAAAGCAACTTTTTAACATTTTAATTTAGAAGATATTATGAAAAACAGGTATAATAGAAAAATAGCTGGTGTGCTAATGGTAGTCATGCTTGTTTGCTTGGGCGCTTGCGAGGAAGCCGACTTTCTTGACAGGTATCCGAAAGACTCACCGAACCCTTTAAACTTTTTTGTTAATGAGGTATCTGCCCGGTCTGCGGTTAACGCGTGTTATACGCCCTGGCTGTTCGACCATAGCCACATGTACAAAAGAGACCTTCCTATTTTGATGGATGCCCTTACGGATGATAGCTACCCTTCGCCGAACCGATCTGATGAAGTCGCCCTTAAGAAATGGAATATAAATCCTACTTCAGGGCAAATTTTAAACTGGTGGCGTTTTCCCTACCGGAGTATTAACGCGGCGAATTTTGCCATTGACAATATTCCGCTCTCATCGGATCCAAACTTCACGGAAGAGAAGCAAGCTCCGTATATTGCGGAAGCTAAGTTTTTCAGGGCTTATTCCTATTGGTTCCTGACCTCATTTTATGGTGATATTCCTTTGCTGACCAGTGCGGCTTCTGATTTTAACGAGTTCAACACACCCCGTTCGCCGAAGGCAGATGTCATGAAGCAGGTCGTGGAAGATTTTACCGATGCGAAAACTCACCTTCCTGCCGCACAAACCTTGCAGGGCTCTCCCAACAAAGCTGCCGCGGCTGCCTTTCTGGCCAAGATGTACCTTGTATTAAAAGACTGGGCAAAGGCAGAAGCTGCTGCGCGGGAAGCTGTCCAGATCGCGGAGGCAGCCGGTCATCAATTACAGGATAACTTCTTGTCTATCTGGTCGGAAGAATGGAATCCGGAAATCTTATTTGCCTGGAGCTTTACTGAAAACGTGGATGGCTGGTCGCAGAATTTGACCGTTCAGCGGTTATGCCGAAATTTGCCTGCAACCCTAAAACTGGGTGTTTATGGCGATGGCTGGGGAACGCTCAATCCGCAACGGGCGCTGTTTGACGCTTTTGAGCAGGATGACCCGAGGCGGGAGTATACCTTGTTTTATCCCGGACAGGATTTTGGGATTTATGAGGGTGCCAGCAATTTCAACTACACCCATGAAACTTACAACGAGAACGGCCAAAAGGTCACCTGGAATGTAACCTATAAACCTGGAGATATGGTGAAGTACGATTACCGTTGGGGGGTGACAGGAATGAATACCCGCAAAATGATCCAATCGATGAAAGGGTTGGTTAACGTGTATCAATGCGGACAGGATATTCCGTTGATGAGAATGGCTGAGCTATACCTTATTCTTGCCGAAGCCCTGGCAGAACAGGGAAAATCGGAGGCGTTGACCTGGGTGAACAAGGTGCGTGCGCGGCCATCTGTCAATGCACCGGCCAGAGCGCTCAACGATGGCAGACCGGGAGGGAGCAGCCTGGTTGGAATAGTGCGTCATGAACGCAGGGTCGAACTGGCGCTGGAAGGATTACGGATCTTTGACTTGCTCAGGTGGGGAACATTGGCCGAAGTTTTTGGCGACGGGAAAAAAGTCAAAAGGCACTTCTTCTCCGACTATTATCCGGCAGCTTCGGCTGAAAAATACGACACGCCGATAGGCAACCTGACGCTGGATCCGGTATTTCCGATCCCCCAAGATGAGCTCGATTACAACTCTTCTATCGACTCGAATAATCCAGGCTGGTAGTCAGAAGCTAAACCGGGTCTTCCTCGAAAGTCATTTTGAGGAAGACCCCTGAGAGCACTCCGGAAAGTCATACCGTCACTGCGAAGGAGCGAAGCGGATATAGCAATCTTCTTTTAATGAACAGATTGCTTAACTTTGTTCGCAATGATGTTTTAGCGTTTTGACTTTCCGGAGCAAACTCAGCCCTTATTTCATTGATTTTTTTACCCCTTTTTGATGATTTACCGAGGGGAGATTTTTTTCCGGTAACCCTTGCCGGATTCGATATCGTTTTTGCGCGTTCAGACATTGACGATTTGCCATTCAGAACGTAATATTGAAAATGAAAAGACCTAACAACTTTGGGCATGACAAGAATTTATGATTTGCTTCTTTTCTCTTTGCTTTTTTTTACCCTGACGGGTCTTTTTGCTCAGACGAAACCAAAAAGCATTGACCTGGAGGGGGCGAACGAGCAGGAAAACCTCAATGTGTTCCAGCAGTGGATCCGGTGGAACAACCCCGGGAGCCTGCTGATGAATCATCTTATTGCCCAGGCAGACTTGTTCTATGCGGCAAGGGATCGCGAAATCGGGAAGCTGACAACCCGGGAAGACTGGCAGGAGAGGCAGGAACAGGTCAAAGCAAAGCTCATGAAACTGGTTGGTCCTTTTCCTGAGAAAACGCCGCTCAATGCCCGGGTCACCGGGATTTTAAAAAAAGAGGGCTTCCATGTTGAAAAAGTCATTTACGAAGCCATGCCGGGTTATCATGTCACCGGTTGCCTCTTTGTTCCTGACAAACTTGGCGGGAAAGCCCCGGCGGTACTGAATGTCATCGGACACAGTCAGGACGCATTCAGGGCCGACCTGTATCAGACCATTATTCTGAATCTGGTGAAAAAGGGCATGATTGTTTTTGCCATTGATCCGCCGGGGCAGGGTGAACGTGTTCAGTATTTTGATCAGGAAACCGGCCTGTCATCGGTCGGATATTCGGTGATCGAACACTGTTATTTTGGCAATCAGTGTTTTTTATCCGGATCCTGCTGCGCAAGATACTTTATCTGGGAAGGTATCCGTGCGATCGATTATCTGTTAAGCCGAAAAGAAGTTGATCCGTCGAGAATTGGCGTGACCGGATTATCGGGTGGCGGAACAATCACTTCTTATGTTTCCGCGTTTGATGACCGGGTCAGCGTGTCCGTGCCGTGCAGTTGGGCGACTGCCTGTAAGCGGCAACTGGAAACAAAAGGAGCACAGGACGCTGAAACCGAGTTCTGGCGCGCGGTTGCCGAAGGGATCACGTTTGAGGATCTGCTGGAGGTAAGGGCACCTAAGCCTACCCTGATGACATTCACTTCAAGAGATCAGTACCTTTCCCTGCAGGGCGCCAGAGAAGCTTATTGGGAGGCTCTTGATGCTTACCGGGCATTCGGAAAAGAAGAAAACATTGAGATGGTTGAAGATGATTATATCCACTGGCTTACTCCTAAGTTACGCCTGGCTATTTATCGCTTTTTCATGCATCATTTCCGGCTTCCCGGCGATCCTGCCGAAGAAGACGTAGAATTATTGAGCAAAGAAGAGTTGCAGGTGACCCCCACCGGCCAAATTTCAACCTCGTTAAACAGCAAAATGATCTTTGACGTGAACAGGGATGAAACCGGGAAGTTGCTCGCTTCCCTGGAAGAATCCAGGAAGAACGTCGAACTTCATCTCCGGACGGTTTCGGCCAAAGCCAGGGAAATATCAGGCTATCAGACTCCGGGAGATGCGGTGAAGGAACCCTTCATCAACGGCAGGTATCAGCGCGAAGGGTATGTGATCGAAAAAATCGCGATTCGGGGTGAAGGCGATTATGCCATCCCCATGCTGCTTTTTATTCCGGATCATTCTTCAGTACGGCATCCGGC
>CAZOYZ010000544.1:0-3737 GCA_964584045.1 uncultured Prolixibacteraceae bacterium
ATTGCTCGGAGAGGTTTCCGTCCTGATGGAATCAAGATGACCCAATTGTTGCAAGTCTTCCTTCTGCTTAGTGGTCAGCAAAAGCTCAACTGAACCTCGGGCCATCGCGTAACCTCCTGTAATATGAATTTCCAGGCTGTCTGCCAGCCTGTATAACCTGCGACTATCCGCCCATACCCGGTAAAGTCGTTTCACCTGTCCTGGTTCCGGTAATAACTGCCTGTTTACTTTTACATTCCCGTTATCAATCACAAGCGTATCGCCGGGCAGGGCCACACAACGTTTAATGAAAAAATTATCCCTTCCTCCCCATAGCGGATGGATAAAAACCATCACGTCATTTCGCTTGATATTGCCAAACCCGCTTAACCGCCTGTATTTCCAGTATACCGAATCGGGATTTACGTCTGTTTTGGCTTGCAAATACCAAACCAGGTTGATCCACGGGATCTCGTAAGGTGAAGCAGGCAGCTTTGGCCCGTAAGCCAACTTGTTAACCAGTACCTTATCGCCGGGGATTAAGGTATCTTCCATCGAGCCGCTCGGAATGGAAAAGATCTCAATGAAAAAGACCCGCAACACGATCGCCAGGATAAATACCCCAACGAATACGCATGCGATTTTCAGCCACTTGTGTTTTTCCAGCTTTTCAGGTATCCTTAAACGGTGCCATAAATAAACAACTCCCGCCAGGAAGAACAGGGGTACAGCCAGCCAATGAATTCCGGACAGGAAAAAGATGAGCCCTGATGCCGGCAACAGCAATATAGTCGCCTTTTTACTCATTATTTCTTTGCCTGCAGATCGTCCGGATACTGGACCTCACCCTTTATTTTTAATACCACAGGTGAACCGGGTCCATTGTAATGCACATGGATTTCCTTATGGAATATTCCCGGAAACTCGGTATCATACCCGATATTGATCATTCCTGACTTTCCCGGTTTTGCAGGTGTTCTGGTCCACCGGGCTGCCGTACACCCGCAAGTGGTTTTTACATCGTTGACCATCAGCACCTTCTCCCCTGGATTAGAATATTCAAAATGACACTCCACTTTTTTTTTAAAGATCAGCGAACCAAAATCGTGTTCTGCCTTTACAAAACCGATGCTGGCACCATTCCTGTTTGCTGGAGCAGAACAAGCAATCAACAAAAACAGCCAACTCAATTTGAGGAAGTTTCTCACAACCAATTTAATTCGGGAAATATTCATTTTTCGTATTTTCTTCCTTTATAATAAACATAGTGATACAACTGAATTGTCGATAGGTACTTCAATATTGGAGCTGAAGTATACTTATTAATTTATCAAGAATCCGAAAATATATTCTATAATAATTTCCTGATTAAATTATAGTACTGCTCCGAAAATTTACTTTCATTTCTTTCAGGTATAAAAACAGTATTAGTAAAACCATCAGGAGACAAAGTGAATAAATACGGAATATTATATTGCTCCAAAGGAATCCTTATATCCTCTTTTTCAACGAGGAAAATTTCAAATTTAATGCCGTTGATTTTTTTAAAGTAACTTAACTCATCAACATTCTTATCCGATGCCAAGATAACAACTTTATCATGCTTTACGTCGCTCAAATACTGAGTCATTCTTTGTATTTCTAAATCAATGCATGTCTCACAATTTGTCCCGGAAAAACGAAAAAAAAGAATTGGCGACTGATTAAGCTTTTCCTTTAATAAATATGAATTGCCTTCTAAATCTTTAAGAATTAATTGATCTGATAATGGAAAATTTTCAGATTCGACACACTTTCTTTCCCATTCAATAAAATTGTTGATTAAAGTTATGTTTTTATTTTGGCTTTTCTGCCAGTTGTCCGTGCATATTGATATCAGTCTATCTTTTTTATACAAATTTATAAAAGCAAAAACATTACATACAAATAGGGCAGTAGTTAACAAATACCATATAAATTTTTCACTTTTCTGCATAACTTAAATCTTATATTTTGCCATTAAAATAATTGGGTTAGAAGTTTCATGAAGCATCGTATGGATATATTCTTCGTCGTTTGTAAAACTTTCGAGAAACTTTCTCAATTGATTTGTAGAATGGTATTTGTATGGTTGAATTAAATAATAGAAATATTCATCATCAGCGCCTACCAACAAATTCCATGAATTTTTTTCCCAAGTTATGTCGTCTGTAAGAGATTCCTTGTCAAAATGAATTTCACTACCTGTTTTTTTATTGTAAATATATTGGTAATACTTGCTGCTCATATTGTAAATAATGTGGATATAAGAATCATTCTCAAAATACCTAATCATAACACATTGATTGACATTACTTTGACATATCACTATCTTTGCTCTTTCCATAGGCGCTTTTGATAAAAATTCTTCATAGTTAATTTTATACTTTCCAAAGTCTACAATCCTGATTGGAACCGCTCTTTCTTGGCTCACAGAATAGATGGTGTCGCCGATCAGCGGTCTAAATAGAAAATGAAGTTCATTTTTATTTATAAAAGGTCTGAAGGCGTTACCCAAAACAGATTTTGGAGCAGTGCGTATATATTTTTCTATTATCTTGAAATTATTATCGGTTTTGTATATGTAATGATCCTCCAACCCACCGGCAGCAAGAAAATAGTTATCACCTAACTTTTCGAAGTCAGTAGAAGCAAAGTCTATTTTATAATCTTTAAGATATTTTCCATTGCTTAAAAAAATATTGATCTTTTGATTATCTATTATTTCTATCTCATCATTGTCAGTGTCGATTATGAAATCTTTAGGTAAAAGATATTGTCCTGGGCCTTTCCCTAAACTCCCGATCTTTCTAATGAACTTCCCGTTTATGTCAAAAACCATAAGACTTTTAGCACCAAAAGTATCCAAGACATAAATTAACCCATTGTGAACAGTTATTTTCTGAATATCACCAATCATACTTTGATCTGTGAATTCCAGCTTTATAACTTTAAATTCTGATATAATATCAGACATTTTTACTTGTTCAATCTTATTCACCGGAATATTTATATGGAGAATAGAAATATTTTCCGTTTTGAGATTTCTGGTGCAAGAAACAGTGAAAGTACCAAGAATTAAAATAATTGAAAAAGTTTTCATACATTAAACATTATATGGATTAGTTTTATAAGATGCTATTTTTCAATATTATTCTGTAATTGTGCAATCCACAGGCAAGTTCCATGATCTGATCATCGAACCCGAACTTGTGGAAACGCAGACGATCTTTGCCAATACTTCAACGTTTAGCTCCTCAGATTGCAGGCTCGACATGTATCCTGAACTTCGACATTTCGCGGTTTTCCTGTTTCTGTTCCTTGGTCAGTTCCTTGCCTTTGTCTTTTTCTTTGGCATCTGAACATGAATGCTGCCAGGGTAGTGCCCGATGAAATTTATCCCCGTGGATAATTGCAGTGGCTGCTGGTCGTAAGTCTTTTTGTCATACACACTTCTTGCATTGGTCTGACTCCGGAACATAACCCGACGGTCTGGCAAGGAAAGAATGTTGTACTTCTTCAGACTATGGTTCTTTTTACCACTGTAGCAGTCTTGTTGCTACTCAGTATCCAAGGGTCGTTGAACAGGTTTTTCCACACCGTCAAGTAAAACATCCAGGCAAGCATTCAGTAGCAGTTCCAGTTTCTGGCTACCGGCGTTCAGGAAGTTCTTTCAGCCTTTGATGGTTTTTCCCAAGTGCCGGGTATAAAGGTTGATCCATCCATTGGCCTGGGGCTGA
>CAZOYZ010000545.1:0-3712 GCA_964584045.1 uncultured Prolixibacteraceae bacterium
TTACAATTTCGAATGGCAATGGGAAACATGGGTGAAGGAAATTGCTGATGAACTGGAATTCCGTGGCATATTTAAATTACGCCCCTGGCACCTGCAGCAGGCATTGGGTATGTTTAGTCTTGTTACCCGGGAAGCCGGCAAACCTTTTTATCTGCAAGGCGATTTCCACGGGATGACCTTTGACGGTCCGTTTGCCAGGACGGAAGCAGAAATAAATCTGGTTAAAGACCATGACGGACTGGATGGGTATGTTTTTTATGAAACGGCAAATGTTACGGCAATAAACGAAAAAGGTGAACTTGAAGGAAGCCGGGAGATAGCAGATCTTCTGAAAAAAAACTACATCCTTTTCTGAATTTGCTTCCATTTGTCGGTGATCAGGAAACTTTTGGGAGCATGGCTGCAGATCTCTTCAAAAAGGGCATAAGGCATGGACATTGACATGATATCTTTGGGCAAGGTGGTGCGGGCAGAGATATCATGCAAACCCCAGAACGCCTTATTTTCTCCTTTGCGGGCATATTGCAGCGGGATGGTGATCATGGCCTGACAGGCGGAGGCAAAGCCGGTTTTCACCCGGTCATAGTCGAGCGGATGAGCATGCTGAATTAAAAAGACCAGGGCGCTAAGCTGGTCTGCATTGGCAAAAAACAGGACGATCTCCGGCTTTTCCGGGTCCTTAAACGACAAAACAGGTTTAAAGACGTAGGTTTTTTCGATGGGCTCCAGCGGAATATAGGATTTCACGAATTCTTTTGCCAGAGCCGGACTTTCCACAAAGCGTTCGCATTCCCTGCCAATGGGCACGGGGCTGTGTGAAAGGAAAAATTCGATCCCGTTAAAGATCCATTCTGCATATCCCAGATAAAACGCGGAACAGGCATAGCCGATCGAATCCTTATCAATGGCAACGGTCTTCCCTTTTGCTGCGGAGAAAATCAGGGGAGCGATACACCCGTTCCCGCTTTTTTTGAAAAAAAGGGCATGAAGCGGCTTTTTGTCGGAAAACATCAACCCGACCGGTTG
Source organism: uncultured Prolixibacteraceae bacterium (assembly GCA_964584045.1). Taxonomy (GTDB): domain Bacteria; phylum Bacteroidota; class Bacteroidia; order Bacteroidales; family Prolixibacteraceae; genus JBCFBK01. Next base: position 1,027 of record CAZOYZ010000545.1, read on the forward strand.
ATAATGAAGCCGGAGTTTTGAGATAAGCCAACCTGCATTTGTATTCATATTCCCGGAAGTTAATGATACAAATATAATTAGCTTTAGTTGTTCTGTTTGTCAAAAGGCTGAAAACCGGCCTTATTTATATCCGGTCAAAATATAAGGAGGCTTAGTTTATCCAGGAGGGTGAACATGATTTCATTGTTTTGACCGGCAAAATGCAGACCACTCAGGGTCTCTGATTTTGTCCGGACATAAATTCCCGTATCCTCCAGCTCTTCGCCGGCATCACTGAGCATACTGCCGATCGTGGCGGCTGTGGCTTCAAAATGGAACTGGATCCCGATGACTCTGTCGCCAAACAGGAAAAGCTGGTTGGAACATCCATCGCTTTCGGCCAGGGAACGGCAACCTTCCGGAATATCGAACTGGTCACCGTGCCAGTGAAAAACTGTGAGTTGATCGGGCATGTCATGCAGGAGCGGAGTGGCCTTGCCCGCTTCGGTTTTCCTGACCGGAAGCCACCCGATCTCTTTGTATTTACCGTGATTCACTTTCGCCCCCAGTGCGTCGGCCAGGAGCTGCGCTCCCAAACAAATGCCGATAACCGGCTTATTGGCTTTGACAACCTCTTTGATCGATCGCTTTTCATGGGTCAGCCAGGGATGATCCTTCTCATCGTAAATTCCCATCGACCCTCCCATGATGACCAGCATGTCAATATCAGCAAGATCAGGAGGAGCCTGCCCCTCAAAAAATTGCGTGCAGCTTAACAGATGACCTTCTTTTTTCGTCCAGTCTTCGATGCAGCCCGGCCCTTCATAGGGTTCATGCTGAAAATAGTGAATGCGCAATTGTTTTTTCATTTCAAACTGTTTTAAAAACAAATCCGGCTGGAAAGTTTTAACCTGTTTCAGGCCGGTTTGGTTCAAAACAGGAGAATCTTATTTTAGTTTCAGCAGGTAGCGGGGTTTTAGCGCGGATACTCTTGTGGCGGGATTAAGAAATTTAATCGTTAAACGGGTCATTTGGTTATGTTGGAAAACGCGGACCGTATCAATGGGGATCCTCATTTCCGTCAGTTGTTTTACTCCCTCCGGTCCGGTATAAAGCCAGTCATTTGCAGGAGGAGCCACTCGCTTAAAATCTGACGGAGTGACCAGATACCGGCCATAATTTTTTGAGTACAGGAAGATCTCCCAGTTCCGCCCCTCGGGGGTATAAATATGTAATTTTTCAGATGGACCGGCCTTCTCGTTAAAGACTTTGCAGGCTTCCAGAGAAGATTGATATTTGCTCAAATAAGGAAGGATATTTGTGTTTATGACGAACAGCAGGGAAGCTATTGAAACAGTCAGAAAGGCCAGTTGTCTGTTCATGCTGTTCTTCCATGTCAGTACATAAATGAACAAGCCTGCCAGTAAAATAACGACCACCCAAATCAGGGTCCTCTCTTCGGGAAATACATAGATCAGAAAAACGCCTGCCAGAACGAAAAGAAGAACCCCAATTGCTGAATGAATTGCCCCAATCGCTTTTCGAAGCTTTAGAAATTCCGGCCGCTCAAAGATCGGGAACGCCCACCTGGCAGCAAGGATGGCGATCAAAGGGAGGGCAACCAATTCGTAATGGGGATTTTTTGCTCTTGCAACAGAATTAATGAGCAGGAAAATGAGGATCCCGCCGATCGTATAGAACTCATCCGCATCCGGGAACTTCCGCCTGTTCCGGATTTTTTCCCGGATTTGCATGTAAATGCCTGTAAAACTGAAAACGGTCCAGGGAGCAATCATATAGAGCGTGGTGTGGATATAAAAAAAAGGATCCGTGTTGTGACCGGCATAACTACCGCTTACGCGCCCGATATTGTTAGTCCAGAAGTAGAATTTGATGCCTTCCGTCCCAAACTGGTTGTACAAACCCCATAATGCGGGAAGGGTCAGGATGATCACGATGGCCAGTGCAAGAAGTGAGCGGAAATGAAAGATCAGTTTCAGGTTACGGGTAAACAGTAAATGTAAGCCGACAGCCGATCCGATAATGACGAATGCAATAGGACCCTTGGCCAGCATGCCCAGCCCGGTAAAAAAGGCACCCCAAAAAAAGTGACTGTTCCGGTGATCTTTCACGAAGGCTGCAAATTTCCAGATCGCCAGGATGACAGGTACAACCAAAAGTGTATCGGTATGAATATCATTATGATAATGAACATAGCCAAGGGATGTAGCCCAGAAGAAGGCCGCCAGGATCCCTGTTCTTTTGTCATACAGTAATCTCCCCAGTTTATAGGTACCGTAAACACCGGCGAGTGAAACAAGCAAAACGGCTGTTTTATAAGCGATGACGGAAATCCCGAACATTTGAAAAACCACTGCTGCAATCCAAAATAAGAGCGGGGGTTTTTGGTCATACGCGTCCCCGCCGATAGTCAGGTTAATCCAGTCCTGGTTCTCCAGCATTTCCCGGCCAATCTGCGCATATTTGGCGCCATTTACGACGAGCGGGATAAACAGGCCGGCGATATTGACGAGCAGATACAACAGAATACCAATTACAAGCCATTTCTCTTTTTTCATTTCCACCCTTCCTTATTTTTCATTTAACTGACTGAGATTTCCTCACTGCAACCGTCCTGAACCTGTCGATATTGTTGCATGCAGGCCTTTTGCCCAAAAATAGATATAAATTGAACCGATTTTCTTAA
>CAZOYZ010000546.1:0-3701 GCA_964584045.1 uncultured Prolixibacteraceae bacterium
ATCGTGGGTACCTCCAGAAACCTCGACCGCGAATATCTTTCAGGGCGCGTTGCCGATACAGAGGAATTGGCAGGGGGATATCATCAGCTTTTCAGGTTGGGTGCAGACATTTTGGAAACAGACATCCCGGTCCCCGTCAGTAAAACAATATCCCGCAGGCTTTCTTCTGAGACCTACCGGGCCGAATTTTTGAAACAGGAACGTACGTTTAGAAAATGAAAAACAGATTGACGATGGGAAAAAATAAACTCCTGTATCCCGGAATGGCAGCCATGGCGCTGTTATTGCCGGCTAATCCGGCCCTTGCGCAAAAAGCAAGCTTGCAGCCCAATATTATTTACATTCTCGCCGACGACCTGGGTTACGGCGACATCGGTTGTTACGGGCAGCAATTTATTAAAACGCCCAACATTGACCGGCTTGCAGCCGAAGGCATCCGCTTTACCCAGCACTATACCGGAGCGCCGATTTGTGCGCCGGCCCGGTGTTGCCTGATGACCGGACTCCATTCAGGGCATACCTGGATCCGCAATAACAGGGAACTGCCCGACAACGACCCCTTTAAAACCGGACAGGAGCCCATCCCTGACGACACCCGCACGGTCGCTGAGATGCTCAGGCAAAGCGGGTATGTGACCGGACTTATCGGGAAATGGGGATTGGGAAGTATCGCGTCTCCGGGAGCGCCCAATAAGCAGGGCTTTGACTTTTTCTATGGATACGCCGATCAGGTGCACGCGCATAACCACTATCCGGAATACCTTTGGAGAAACGACAAGCAGGAACTGATAGAGGGAAATGTCGCCTCGGTCCATCCTAAAACAGACAGGACAAAGGAGGTGGATAGCCAGGAATACAAAAAATACCAGGGAAAACATTATTCGCTCGACCTGATGGCTGATGAAGCGGTTCAATTCATAAAAGAAAATCAAAAAAAGCCGTTTTTCCTTTATCTTGCGTTTGTCGTACCGCATAAGGCGCTTCAGGTCCCTGAAGAAAGCCTGGAAATGTACAACGGCGTATTTAAGGAGGAGCAGGCGTATGACGGGAAAAGAGGCTACACCCCTCATCCCCGGCCTTTATCTGCATATGCTGCGATGATTACCCGGATGGATCAGAAAGTGGGGCTCATTCTTGATCAACTCAAAAGATTGGGACTTGATGAAAACACGATCGTCATGTTCTCGGGTGATAACGGTCCTGCCGGAGGAGGCGGGGTGGACGCCCGTTTCTTTAACAGCTCAGGAGGCTTGCGCGGCATGAAAGGACAGGTGTACGAGGGCGGGATCCGCGAACCTTTTGTAGCCCGCTGGCCGGTCAAAATCAAGTCTGGCATAACCACCGACCACGTTTCGGCGCATTATGACCTGATGGCCACGCTGGCCGAACTGACCGGACAGGAATTAACCGGGACAGACGGGGTCTCATTCCTGCCAACCTTACTGGGACAACCGGAAAGGCAAAAGCAACATGAGTACCTTTACTGGGAGAATTCCGGAGGAGGCGGTCAGTATGCTGTGAGAACGGGTGACTGGAAAGGAGTCCGGACAGGAGTCAGACGCGGTGCGGCAGCGGAGTGGCAGATCTACAACCTCGCTGCCGACAGGAACGAAACCGTGAACGTGGCTCAGCAACACCCTGAACTGATTGAAAAATTCAATCAGGTTGTAAACAGCAGAACACCTTCGGTTTTTCCCGAATGGAATTTTTAGGTGATCTGCGAATGTGGTCGGACACCGGCGGGGCAGCCTGTGCTTTTTCGGAGAGCAAACAGCCTGCTTCGCCGGCCGACGAAAACAAATTTTTATTTAATTTTAAAAGCTAAACAAGCCTGCTTAAACTAAACGTATGAAAAGTTTTCTTCCTCTGGAAATTACCGGTTTATCCCTTCTGGCATCTTTCGCAACAGCGGGAACATCACATCAGTTTACGGAAGAAATGCCCAATATTCTCTGGATCACTTCTGAAGACAACAGTCCGTTTCTCAAGTGCTACGGCGATCCGTTAGCGACCACTCCCAACCTGGATAAACTGGCTTCGGAGGGATTCCTGTACACGCATGCCTATGCCAATGCACCGGTTTGTGCACCGGCGCGAAATACCATTATCACCGGGGTGTATGCGTGTTCCGGGGGAAATCAGCACATGCGGAGCGACTACCGGAAGTCAGAGATCATTCGCTGTTTTCCTCAGTTTCTGCGGGAAAAGGGGTATTACTGCACCAATAACTCCAAGGAGGATTACAACATTGATCCGTCGCAAACACGGGGTATTTGGGATGAGTCCGGCAAGCATGCCCATTACAGGAACCGTAAGCCTGGACAGCCGTTCTTTGCAGTCTTCAATTCGACGATCTCGCACGAAAGCTGTATTCACCGGTCCGTTCCCGATGCAAAACTGAGACATGACCCGAAACAGGTGAAATTGCCGCCCTATCATCCGGATACACCGGAGATGCGGCACGACTGGGCTCAATATTATGACAAAGTGGAAGACATGGACACCTGGGTGGGAAATATGCTCAGGGAACTTGACGAAAGCGGGGAAGCCGATAACACGATCGTCTTTTATTATGCCGACAACGGAGGAGTCCTCGGGCGAAGCAAACGGTATGTTTATGAATCAGGTACGAGAGTGCCGTTCATGATCCGGATCCCTGAAAAATATAAACATCTTTTCCCCGCACCCGCGCCGGGAAGTCAGGTTAACCGGCTGATCAGCTTCGTCGATCTTGCTCCGACCCTTTTAAGTATGACAGGTATACCGGTCCCCGGGTGGATGCAGGGACATGCGTTCCTGGGCAGTCAAAAAACGCCCGACCCCCGCTATGCGTTTATGTTCAGGGATCGCATGGACGAACGTGTTGACCTGGTTCGCGCCGTGAGGGATCAGCGCTACCGGTACATCCGTAACTATATGCCTTACCGGATACCGGGACAGCATATCAACTATCTCTGGCAGGCCCCGTCCATGCGCTCCTGGGAGAAGGCCTTCCTGGAGGGTAAATGCAATGAAACCCAGTCCGCCTTCTGGAAGGAAAAACCGTCGGAAGAATTATATGACATGGAAAATGACCCCTGGGAAATCAATAACCTGGCAGACGATCCCGCCTGTAAGAAGGTGCTTGAGCGGATGAGCCGGGCGTGTGATGAGTGGATGTTGAAGGTCAGGGATACCGGTTTTATTCCTGAGGGAGAACGGAATATCAGGGCAGGAGAAACGGCTTTTTATGATGAAATGCGTCATGGAGAAATTCCGCTTAAAGAGATGATAGCAGCTGCCAATGCGGCTTCGAAGGGGGAGAAAGCGGATTTTTCAAAAATGACCAGGTGGCTTAAAAACGGCGACAGCGCCATCAGATACTGGGCCGCAACGGGACTGCTGATCCTTAAGAATGATGCGCGCCCTGCAATCCCCCTGCTCAGGGAAGCCCTCGATGATCCTTCGCCTGATGTGGCCATTACCGCCGCTGAAGCACTTTATTACCTCGGAGAAAAAGAAGCAGCCTTGAATACCCTGCTGAAAAGAATGAAGCACAAGGATGTTTTCGTCAGGGTGCACGCGCTTAATGCGCTCGATTATACCGGGGAGGACAGTCAGACGATCAGGGAGGAAGTGGTCAATATGGTGAATGAATATAAAGGTGAAAACCGCCAGCGTTATGACCTGAGGCTTACAGAATGGCTTTTTAAAAAGTGGGG
>CAZOYZ010000547.1:0-2506 GCA_964584045.1 uncultured Prolixibacteraceae bacterium
GCCATCCGCACCGGTTAAGGGAAACACGATTAATTTGAAAAACTAAACCCATGAAGTCCATTTTAAGCATATGTTTCATCTGCATCAGTACATCGCTGATGTCGCAGAACGATTTGAGCAGACTATTCAAAGACACGATTGCTTCCAATAAAAAACATACTCCGGTGATTGCCACATTTAAATCACCCCGGCTCATCAACAGCCAGTCGAATGAGACCGTCCATAAAAATGACCTGCTCTTTATCGTCACGCACCGGTTTGGTGACATCGGAGGAGACTTTGGCGGGTTCAAAAGCTTCTACGGTTTGGATAATTCGACCGATATCCAGATTGCTTTTGATTATGGAATATCCGACCGGTGGAGCGCCGGGATTGGCAGGGTTAAAGGCGCACCCAACAATATCAATACGCATCAGGATCAACTCATCTATTTCAATACAAAATATCGTTTGATCCGTCAAACGGAAGATGACCGGATACCCTTTTCGGTTACCCTGTTTGGGAACAGTGCCGTCTCCGTCATGAAAAAGACGGACCTCGCTACTTCAGATGCTGATTTCCAAACGTTCGGCGACCGGATGAGCTATGTGGCTCAGGCGGTCATGTCCAGGAAATTCAGTGATAACCTGTCGCTGGCCATACTGCCAACTTACATTCGCAGGAACTATGTATCTTATATGGATATGAATAACCTGTTCGCCCTGGGTGTAGGCGGCAGGATAAAAGTCAGCCGCTGGATGGCTGTCATCGTCGATTACGTAATCCCCTTCCGGAAAGAGGACAGCAAAGATTATTTCCGGGAAGAAAGGGATTTCCGGTTTTATAACCCCCTGGCCATCGGACTGGAAATTGAAACCGGCGGACATGTGTTTAATCTCAGCTTTACGAATGCTACGGCCATACTTGAAAATCAATTCGTTCCAAGCACCAGCAGTACCTGGACAGACGGGGAGTTCCGCTGGGGCTTTACCATTACCAGAACGTTCAGTCTATAACCCTAAATTCGTGAGAGTCTGAACATAAGCCACCGAAACCCTGTTATATACGGGTAACAGTCAGAGTTGTTCCTCAAATGGCAGAAAAAGAATTACAGCAGCTTATCGATGGTTGTAAGAAAAAGGAAAGGCAGAGCCAGGAAGCATTATACCAGCGGCTTTATGGCTTTGCCATGAAAATCTGTCTGAGGTGCGCTGATAACCGGGAACAAGCTTCTGAAATATTGAATGAAGGATTCTTTAAAGCTTTTACAAACATCGAAAAATACAACGATGACTGGCCGTTCAAGTCCTGGCTTGCGAAAATCATGTATCATGCTTCCATCGACTATTACCGGTCAAACCTGAAATGGATGAATATGGAAAAGCTGGAAAAATCGGATCACCTGACGAACGAAGCGGTCGTGGAACACAAACTTGGATACGAAGATCTGCTGGCCATGGTCCAACGTCTGCCACCTGCTTATCGTATCGTTTTTAATTTATACGCCGTTGACGGCTATTCGCATGAAGAAATAGCCCAAATGACAGGCATCAGTGCAGGAACATCCAGAGCGAACCTGCACAAGGCCCGGCAGAAACTACAACAGATGTTAGCCGGCCCGCATTTAATGAATTTGGCAACTGATATATAGCATGAACAGTAAGAATGACATTGACGAGCTATTCAGGGACGGGCTTAATCCGGAGGCCGACCCCGTCGCTTTTGACCCGGCCGGCTGGTCTAAGCTGAACCAGCGCCTGAACCGTCATGAAAAATGGAAGCGAACGGCTTTCCTGCTGAGAACGCTCGGCGGGATCGCAGCCATCCTCTTGCTGTTTTTCTCCTTATGGCTGATATGGCCTGTAAAACAAAAACCACAGGTTCAACACGCACAGGTTGAGCATGAGGACCTGAAAATAACGGATAAAACGAATGAACCTTCCTCTCCGGAGGGAGCAAAAACAGAAAGCGTTTCCGGGCGGGGATCACTCATCGTTTCTGAGCCTGTCAGGGAACAGCCGTCCAAAGAAGCCGCAGCGATGAGCCTGACGAAAAGAGTTACTCCCGCTCCGGACAGCCTCGTTTCGGCAAGCCAAAAAATCCGGGAAGCTTTACCCGCGTCTTTACCTGCTCCGGATCGTCACATTACTTCTCACCTGGACCCGATCGACACGACCGGCAGTGCCACGCCGTCTGTCCGCACCGTTCAGGTACCGCCGGTCGAAATACTCCATCCTGTTCCGGCAGAACCGAAACACCGGAGAATCGCTGTAAGTCTCCTTATCGCTCAGGCTTACAACGGGGTAAATAACTTTAACAGCGGTAAGACAGGCAGCGATGCCGGCCTTCTCTTCACGGTAGGCCTGACAAAAACCCTGAGTTTCAGCACAGGCGCCGTCTATGCCAAAAAGCGTTATGAAGCGGGATCGGCCGACTATCATCCTCCCGGGAACAACGGATCCGGTTATAAACCGCAGTCGGTAGATGCCGATTGCCGCGTGCTGGATCTTCCTCTCAATTTAAACTA
>CAZOYZ010000547.1:2606-3695 GCA_964584045.1 uncultured Prolixibacteraceae bacterium
AGTACCCAGGCATGCAGTCCGAGGCGTCCGATCGGATTGGAGGCGGACCCGTACTTTTTATCGCCAATAACAGGATGTCCGAGGTCCTTCAGATGAACTCTGATCTGGTTCTTCTTCCCGGTTTCAAGATTCATCCTCAATAACGAATACTGTTCGTTACTTTTAATGGTCCTGTAGTGGGTGACCGCTTTTTCTCCTTTCTCCGGATCCTGGCTGGAATAAACGATAAAAGCCTTGCTTTCGAACAGGTACGAGGAGACAGTACCTTCCGCCGGGTCAAGCCGGCCCTCGATCACCGCCAGATAACTCCGTTCCATTACAGTCTGTTTCCATGATTCCTGCAGCAACTCCTGCACCTCCCTGCTCTTTGCAAACATCATTAATCCGGAGGTTTCGCGGTCGAGCCGGTGAATAATGAAGATCTTGTTGTCTCTGCCGTCTTCCTTGACGTAACTGCTCAGCATGCTGTAAACTGTGTCACGCTTTTCCTTATCGGTAGCTATCGAAAGTAACCCTGCATTTTTGTTAACCACAACCAGGTCGCGGTCTTCATAAACCACATTGATCCCGCGCATCTGTTTGCCCCGGGGCGCGGGTGACGTGGATAGTTCCACTTTCTGCCCCGGCCTTAAAAGATGATCAAACTGGGTTATAGCCTTACCGTCGACCAAAACCTCGCGCTTCTTCAACAGGGTCTTGATATTATTCCTGCTTTTATGCGGAAGCCTGATGATCAGGAACTTCATTAGTTCCTCCGGCTCTTTCACAATAAAGCGTTCAGATCGCGGTTTTTTCAACCTTTTGGACCTGTTATCCGAACTTATCCCCATTCTAACATTCTAACATTCTAATATTCTAATATTCTAATATTGTACTCAGATTCCCCGGATCCGTTTTTCCCATTTCCAGGCCGAAAGCAGGGTTTCTTCCAGGGTCTTTTCAGCTTTCCACCCAAGCTCCTCATTGGCCCGGGTGATGTCGGCCCATATTTTTTCGATGTCTCCCGGCCTGCGGTCGACAATCCTGTAATTCAGTTTCACTCCTGTGGCTTTTTCAAAGCCTTTCACGATCTCAAGCACTGAATAACCG
>CAZOYZ010000548.1:0-3692 GCA_964584045.1 uncultured Prolixibacteraceae bacterium
CGCAGACAAAAGGAATTGATGCCAAACCTGATACCAGCCGGACAGTCCGTTTTTCTGTCAATTTCGGAGGAATCCATAAAACGTATTCAGGATTATGGGTTCACCCCGGCAACGGGGAGTATGCCGAAGCCGGAGAAATTGAAGGAAACCGGATCGTGGAGTTCACAGCGCCGTGGCGGGGAACTGATGTCATCCTGTTCCTGAATGCTCTAAACCCTGAACAATGACGAAACAATACCTGTTTTTCAAACTTTTGGTCTTTACGGTACTGAATGGTTATTTTTGGAGTTGTACGAAACCGTGTTCTCAACCGGCAGCGCAAAACAACATTCACAGCTATTTATCCCGGGTAGCGGAGACGATGACCGGCCACGCGCTTTCGGGGATCAAAACAAAGGGCGACTGGGAAAAGATCCGGGAGCAACGTTACGAAGAGTTTCTTGAAATGACCGGCATTCAGGAATACCTGCACGAGGAACGCACCCCCCTGCATATAAACGTTGTGGATGTCATTCAGAAAGAAGGGTTCCGGATCGAGAAACTGATCTATGAATCGCTGCCGGGTTTATACGTCCCGGCCAACCTGTATGTCCCCGATCATCTTGCAAAACCTGCGGCCGCCATCCTTTATGCCGGCGGGCATTCGGGGGTCTATACCTACCGAAACCAGATCTTCCCAAGAAAATTCATGGAGGAAGGTTTTGTGTGTCTGGTGATCGGCACCCTTCAGTTTGGAGAAATCCAGGGCGTCCACCACGGGTGTTATTCAAAGGGCTGGTTTCACTGGTACAGCCGGGGATACAATCCGGGCGGGGTGGAATTGTGGAATGCCATCCGGGGACTCGACCTGCTGGCTGCGCATCCGGATGTTGACCCGGAGAAACTGGGCGTCACCGGCATTTCCGGCGGGGGGGCACAAAGCTGGTACATCGCAGCCGCCGATCCCCGGGTGAAAGCGACGGCGCCGGTCACGGGGGCAAGCACCCTGAAAGCGCACATCGGGCGACGTACGATCGACTGGCATTGCGACTGCATGATGCCCGTCAATACGTACCGGATCGATTTTCAGGATATTGGCGCCCTGATCGCCCCCCGTCCCTTGCTGATCGGGCAACCCGACCGCGATCATTTGATCACGGTTGAATCGGTTCATGAGTTGTACAGCGACATCAAAAAAATATACGGGTTGTACGAGGCGCCCGATCAGATCCTTTTCATCGAAACCCCGGGGCCTCATGCCTATCACCAGGTCGCCTGGGAAAAAATCCACGCGTTTTTCCTTCTTCACCTGATGGGCAAAAAAGTCAGGGACGAAGAGATTGGCCCCATGTATAAACCCGAAGAGGCATTTCCCCGGTCTGAGCTGGCCGTTTATGCCAATGGTGCACCCGGCGACGACCGGTCAACCACCATCCAGGACTCCTTCGTGCGGATCCCCGGGCCTCCTCCTATCTCTAATGAGGAGGAACTGAATGCCTTCCGGGATTCCGTAAAAAGACAGTTGAAGAAGAAAACATTCGGCGCTTTTCCGGACGAAAAAATCGCCTTTCACCCCAGGCTCGAATTCCAGGGTATTTTACCTTCTGCACTCATCCGAAATGTCTATTCATTCAACTCAGAGGAAGGATGGCGGCTGAAGGTGGACCTCCGAAGGCATGAAGACCCGGGAAACAAAAAACCGCTGATACTCGTCTTGCGCAGTGTCGATGAGCAACGGAACGAGTCGGAAAATTTCATCTCGGAATTGGACCGCGGTGGAAATATCGCTTATCTGGAAGTTCGGGGAGTTGGCGAAGTGGGCTGGGCGCCCGACCAGAACTGGTATGTTCGCCGGGCTTCGGCATGGACCGGACGGACGGTCGCTTCCATGCAGGTTTACGATGTGCTGCGTGCCCTGGAATTCTGCCGGACGCTCGATTTCGTCGACCCGGAAAACACCGGATTGGCAGCGCGTGGCGGCATGGCTGCCGTTGCCCTGTACGCGGCGCTCCTGGACGGGCAATGCAAAGAAATCATCGTGAAAGACCCTCCGGCGACGCAGGATGCCCCCAGCCGGCCCGACGGACGGGGAGAAGCCATCGAAATGCTGAACTGCCTCCGGTTCACGGATGTGTATCAACTGCCGGCCTTGTTGTATCCCGCGGAAGTATCCATGACCGGGCAAATTCCGGAAACATACCACTGGTCAGCGAGAATTCTTGAAAAACTTGGAAAAGAAATCAATCGCGATAAAAGACACGCGGCGGGCAGCCATGAATGACATGGCTGCCGGGCAGCTCCATTTCGTCACCCGCGCTGTTTCTTCGCGATGAAGCTGCGATTTTCGGAGTGCACGTAATCATGAAACAGAGCAAACAGTTTATTGAAAGAAAAATTTAATCCTTCATGTCTTAAACCTTATCGAAATGAAGAATAATTATAAACAAAAAGCAGCAACAGCGGCCTTTATTTGTGTTTTTTCCACGCTTCCGGCATTTTCCCAAAAGAACGAACGCCCTTCGTGGACGCATTTTTACATCGATGCCATACTGCCAGGTTCAACTTACGGAACAGGTGGCCCGGTGCTGGCCGACTTTGACGGCGACGGCGACCTGGATGCCGCCGTTTCAAGGCGCAATACCGGTGAGGCCTGCTGGTACGAGCGGGTTAACGATTCGATCTGGATACCCCACCTGATCGGACTTGCCGGTCAACTGGCCACTACGCTCGGTTCTGCCGGTGTCGACGTCAACCAGGATGGCGCAACCGACGTGGTTTTTGAAGGCGTCTGGTTTAAAAACCCGGGGAACATCGGGAAAGACCGGTACAGCGAACCGTCATGGCGGGCATTCCATTATAAAGGAGGAGGCCACGACATCTGTCACGCCGACATAGATGGCGACGGGAACGAGGATCTGGTGATCTACGATGGGTATAAGCTTGCCTGGTTCAAATGGGGTAAAAAGGGGCTAACGGAACGAATCATTGACTATGGCTATCAGGATCACGGGGGCACGGCTCCGCAGGGAATCGGTGATTTGGATGGCGACGGTGACCCGGACGTGGTCATCCCCGACTTCTGGTTTGAAAACCCGGGAGAGGAGATGACACGCTGGACACGGCACGAATGGCCTTATCAGGAAGTTCCCGACGCATCGTTTGGAAACAGCATCCGCGCCTGGATCGCCGATATCAATAAGGATGGAAAGAATGACCTTGTTTACAGCAACTGCGACACCGGCGGCTCACACGTGTATTGGGTCGAAAACAAAGACAACGGCAAACAATGGGTGTCGCACCGGCTTGCCGACCCGCCCACCCGCGAAGGCGATGTCGCCGGCACGGGTTCCTTCCATTCGCTGGGTGTCGCCGATTTTAACCAGGACGGAAACCCCGATATTTTTGCCGGCGAACAGGAAGATGCCTCCACCTACATGGAAGCACAGGGCAAGGTGGCCATGAAACCTCGCGGACTGAAAGAACGGGGAGTGATCTGGTACCATCAGGGCGGTAAGAATCCTGACTTTGAGATCGATGTCATCCACGTTGATAATCCCGGCTGGCACGATGCCCAACCGGGAGATGTGGACGGCGACGGCGATATCGATCTGGTTTCGAAAGTGTGGAACGCCGATGGCCCGGTTTACCACCTCGATTACTGGAGGAACGACTTAATTAAAAGATAACCGGGCTCTTTTAAATTCCCGGCGTTT
>CAZOYZ010000549.1:0-3689 GCA_964584045.1 uncultured Prolixibacteraceae bacterium
TATTGGTGATGGTATTCTCCGACTCGTATCCCACCGCGTTGAGGCCGGCGGCGATGTCAACCCCGAAAAGGGAAGCCAGCGTATCTTTTGACAGTAAAGATATCTTTCGTTCAATCCCAAGCCTGAACTCCGTCCCTGAAGCATTCGTCAATACCGCATCTTTTTTAAAGGTTACTTTTCGGAGGTCTTGTGACGTGACTTCAAACGCTTCGGTATCCAGCACCGGCGGCACCAGCCAGTTCGCGTAAACCTGCTCTTTCCCTTTTTGGAAATAAATGGAATACGGGCCTCCCTCAGGTCCCAGCCAAAAGCGTTCTTCTCCCCCGAACGGATTAAACTGTTCACTTATTTTGCCCGAACTGATCAGGTCATAATTGATCCACCCGAAACTGGTACCGCCGGCTCCGCCGGCCGTCGAGGTCATCACCCTTCCCTGCCAGCCGGGGACGAGCAACACAGCGGCTCCGGAGTCTGTCTCCTTCAGCTCGATGGCCTCGATGTTCTTTTCGTTCAAAAAAGCCACATCATATCCATAGGTTCCCTTAACTTCTTTTGTCATTTTCGCGTCATTTTTCTTTCCCGGTGAAGTGCAGGTGACCGCTAAAACGATCATCGCTGCTCCTATTACCCTTTGATTCCGTTTCATACATAAACTGATATTAACACACTACGAATAAATGGGACCATAATTTTTACAGGCCAGGTAATCCGATCCTTCCGGGTCGCTTCCGAAAGAGTTCCAGGCACTTGGCCTGAACAGCTGATCTTCAGAAACATTATGCATGCAAACGGGGATACGGAGCATAGAGGCCAGGGTAATCAGGTCTGCTCCGATATGTCCGTAGGAGATCGCTCCATGATTAGCTCCCCAGTTCGCCATGACCGAATACACATCTTTGAATTTACCTGTTCCCGAAGTTCGTGGCACAAACCATGTCGTGGGCCAGATCGGATCGGTCCGCTTATCCAGCACGGCATGGATCTCACCCGGCAGTTCAACAGTCCACCCTTCGGCCAGCTGAAGAACTGGTCCTAATCCCTTGACCAGATTCACCCTGCACATGGTCACCGGCATCTGACCTGCGGTACGGAACAGGGATGAAAAGCCTCCTCCCCTCATGTATCCAAGGTTTGAAGGACACCATAACGTATGTTCCAGGCATTTTTTTACTTCTTCTCCGGTGATTTCCCAGTATGGTTTCATCACCGGATTACCGTCTTTATCCCGTTGCTGTGCGGTGGCATCCAGCGTGGTGGAGCCGGAATTGATCAAATGAATGATGCCGTTGGCTGCCAGTCCGGTCAGCTCTTTGCCTGTGACCCGCTTTACCGCCTCCGGGCTCCAAAACGTGCGCACATCCGAAAACAGTTGGGCCGTGTTGGTCAGCAGATGTCCGAAAAGCATGGACACTCCGTTTAGGCTGTCATTTTCGGTCGCAAAAACGTAAGCCTGACGGATCCCGTTCCAGTCGAACGAAGAATTCAGCATGGCTTCCATGAAATCGCCGTCCGGATAATGGTCGGTCCACTGCCGTTGTCCCTGGAATCCTGCAGCAATGGCGTTATGACCTTTTGATTCTTCGCCGAATCCCATTTCTTTCAGGCCGGGATTGCCATGCATGAGGTCTTTGGCAATCAGGGTCATCTTTACGACCATTTCCCATTGCTTATCTTTTTCCTCCCTGCTGTAAGGCTTTTCATTGATATCAAACCCTTCCCTGCAGTTTTCTTTCACCCAGGCCAAAGCCCGCTGATATTCTTTGTGATCATATATTCCCAGTTCGATACGGCGAATGATCTCGACCGACTCCACAAACTCCGTACGCATTCCGAGGTAGTCCTGGAAGAAATCCGGATTGACCATCGAACCTGCAATTCCCATGGAGGTATAGCCGATCGCCAGGTACGACTTGCCTCTCATCTGGGCGACCGCCAACCCGGCTTTTACAAAACGAAGTATTTTTTCTTTTACATCTTCAGGAATTGCCGTATCGGTCGCATCCTGTACATCGCGACCATAAATGCTGAACGCCGGCAATCCCTTTTGCGTGTAACCGGCCAGTGCCGCAGCCAGATATACCGCACCCGGACGTTCCGACCCGTTAAAGCCCCAGATGGCCTTCGGTATCCACGGGTTCGAGTCCATCACCTCCGTACCGTAACACCAGCAGGGGGTCACCGTCAGGGAAACCCCGACGCCCTCCCGCTCGAACTGATCGGCACAATAAGCTGCGTCAGCGACACCGCCAATGGTTGTGTCTGAAATAACACATTCCACTCTTTCCCCGGAAGGGAAACGCAGGTTTTCTTCAATTAAACGGGCTGCTGCTTTTGCCAGAGTCATGGTCTGTCCTTCGAGCGACTCACGGACACCGTTCTCCCTGCCATCGATGACCGGACGGATCCCCACTTTGGGTAACCGCCCTATAAGCCTTTTCATTTATGATTGATTATTGATGATTGATTATTCGTTATTGTGTCTTGTGTCTTGTGTCTTGATCCTGACTAATTCACTTCCAGTTCCTGCCAGGATGGCAATTGCGGAAATTTTGCATGCGGTTCGGCCTGATACCAGTAACATACCGAAGAAATGTCAGACTGCTGGGGCAGATAGCGTCCGCCGTTCCTCCATCCCAGATCCTGGATCGTGACCTTCAGATCTTTTTCGAAACGGACAGGATCCATGATATGCCAGCGATAGAGCCCAAAACGTTGTTGCGATTTGTAAGTCCCGTCCGGACGGATCACCTGGTGCAGTCCTGCGTAAGGCGTACAAAATTCTTTATACTGTCCGCCACGGTCGAAATTGTACGAGCCGCAGAAATAATCTTCGGTTCCGGTTCCGCATATCGTTGGGAATTTACCGTCGCCGTCGATGAAGAACTTGATCTCTCCTTCCCCCCACCAGCCGTTATTATTGACTCCCCAGGCCAGATAAACACCTGTTAAATGACCCTTTCCTTTAATATTCTCAACGATCGTATAATCGGAGGTTACATTGGGGTTTGTCCGCCTGTACTGGGCGTGAAAATAAGCAGCATCGGCAGGAACATCCGTTAAGGTATAGTCGACCTGATAGTAAAGTCTCATCTCATCCTTATCATTGATGTTCTCCATCGTAATCCTGCATTTCTTCCGGAAAGGCATTGGCCAGTAACAGTTAAAAGCGCTCCCCGGGTTCACGCAAACGGCCAGTGAACTGAGCGGAGCATACTCATTCCAGCCCATCGCAAAGAAGCTGCCTACCGGACACTCGACCGATGGCTCTTTCTCATCATCCCAATAAATCCGGATGATGGAGAACCTCCAGTTCCCTGTCGGAGTCATCCAGATGTGTTGAATGGCACCCGAACCATCGATTTCAGCCAACGTAAACGTCTGTCCCGGCTTAATAATAATAAACGGATTGACCTTCCAGCCCTGTCCCAGATCACGGGCAGCACCCGAAGCATTTGCAATATTGAAATGATCCTTTTCGGAGGGAACGGCCATTCCCCCCTTACCCTTTTCACCGGTAAAGTTCTCCGGGCTGATCGACCGGGTTTTGGCATCGGACAGCCTGTACAGGTTACCCATGTTCATATCCAACCCATTGAAGCCGGTTTGCGAATAAACCGCCGCACTTATCAAGCATACCAGTACTAAAACGAAAATTTTCTTCATAGTTCAGTATATTTATTATTAAACGT
>CAZOYZ010000550.1:0-3688 GCA_964584045.1 uncultured Prolixibacteraceae bacterium
ACCTCCGATAAATTCGTCAGGAGTTCAACCTGGTAGTGATTCTGCTTCAGGATGTACGTCTCCAGCGAATAGTCATCCTTCGAGGTAGCAATACCAGGATCAGTATCTGTGGTCTCGTGACCGGAAGCTGTGATTTTACGATCCTCATAGAGATATTTTAAGACCTCAAGACTCCAGCCCGGGTAATGCGCAATTCCATTCGCATCCTTATTCTGCATCGCTTCCATACCGGGCCATCTGCGGGACCAGTCCGTGCGCATCGCCACAAAAGATCCTTCCGGGACAGGGCCATACCGCTTTTCCCACTCCTTCACGTCTTCCATGGAGATAGTGTAGTCTGCATTCTCCGCTACTTTTTCGTGGACATCGATGACGACTAAAGGCAGGATCATCTCTTTTACGCTGATCTGATCCACCGTACGCAAGCCTTTCACGAAATGGGCAGGAGGATCGACGTGTGTTCCCCACTGACCGACATGCGTGAAAGACTGCGCGTAGAATCCGCTGCCCGATGTACCCACACCCGGCTCATACCAGTAGAGGATCTCTTGCTTTTCGTCGGGAAAGCCTTTCCAACGAGGAATTCCCGGTGAAAAGGTATGCGTGAGATCAACGAATCTCTTTGTCTTTATCAGTTGCCATGCGTCTTCAAGGGTGAACTCTTCTGAAACCCGCTTGCAGGAACGACGATCTGTTTTGACGGCTTTGTGCATTTCGATACAGGCCATGATGAACGGGCCTACCCCTTTGGGATCATTATCCCGTACTTCTGTGCTGATATAATACGCATACGAGCCGTCGCGGTATGGGTTCCCGCCAAGGCCGGCAACAGCACAACAGTTTGTCAGGGAAATGGTGCCGTCATCATTTTCTTTGATAAAATTTTTCAGGATCCCTTCAAAGCCCTTTTTTGCCGGCTTTAAAAAAGACCGGTCCAGGTAACCCATCCGCACCCCTTTTAGCAGTGCATACACAAACATGCAGGATGCCGTCGACTCCAGGTAGTTCCCCTCCCGGCCGCTCTGATCCAATACCTGATACCACACGCCGGAAGTTCTGTCCTGAACATTGACAACAGCCTTTGATGCCGTATTCAAGATCCCGATCATCTCATTGCGTCCCGGATGGTCGTTCGGAAGGAAATCGAGGATATCGACCAGCGCCATCAGGTACCATCCCTGGGCGCGCCCCCAAACGTGAGGCGAACAACCTGTCACGGAATCGGCCCATTGCTGTTGTTTACTTTCATCCCAGCCGTGATAATTCAAGCCGGTCATTGGATCGGCCGTATGCTTCTGGATGACCACAACCTGCTTCACCACATCATCAAAAGCCTCAGGCTCATTGAACACCTGACCGAACTGGGCGTAAAACGGATCGGCCATGTAGATCCCGTCCAGCCACATCTGATTGGGATAAACCTGCTTATGCCAAAAGCCGCCTTCCGCAGTCCGCGGATGCGTTTTTAGCTGTTCCCTTAACAGAAATATCGCTTTTTTGTATTTTTCGTTGCCGGTTTTCCGATAAATCTCAAAAAGAATTTTGCCTGAATTGATCAGATCGACATTATATTTCTCCATTTTGTAGGTGGCTATTACCCCGCTGTCATTGATCATCTTGTTGGCATAGTCCAGGCCGTACTGTTCGTATTTCTGCTCGCCGGTCTCGGCGGCCAGCCGTTGGTTGGCCAGGCTGACAAGCCCCTGGGTATAACTCCAGTTGGGCTTCGGGCTAAAATCGAGCATGGAGGCATCAGGATTACGCTTCATGTCCGAATCGGCCATCTTTTTCGCCCATTCAAGTGGACTTCCGTCATCGCGCTGTTTGCAGAACATGCTTAAAAGGCTGACAGTAAGAAGCAATACCGCTGCATATAAGAATGATCTCATGGTTGGATGATTAGACTTTCAGATTCTCAGATTCTCAGATTCTCAGATTCTCAGATTCTCAGACTGTTCGATTGCACATGGGTTATAAGGTTACAGGTCCGTTATTACTTACGACTTACGACTCCTTTTTTTACTTACGACTAATGACTTACGACTAACATCTACTTCGCTACGGTGAAGCTGTAACTGCCCGATCCCACTTTCACCATCACGTAACCGTCTTCCATTCCGGCAAGTTCCACATCCTTAACAGTCGACAGTTTTTTACCGCCTTCCTGGATCTTTCCCGCATCGGTTGCCGGGATATAAACGATAGCAGTGGCATTGACCGGAATCTCAATATTCAGAGACAATTGACCGGGGGCATTCTCCCAGGCCGACACGACTTTCCCATAATAAGTTTCCAGTTCGGCTTTTGCATTCCCAAGTTTATCCGTCAGATATGGCTTAATCCGGATCACCTTATATCCAGGGTTTTCCGGATCGATATCGATGCCGGCCACTTTCCGGTACATCCAGTCGCCAACAGCGCCGTAGGCGTAATGGTTAAAAGAGTTCATATCGGGTGTCTGAAACGTACCGTCAGGTTTAATCCCGTCCCATCGTTCCCAGATGGTCGTGGCTCCCATTGTAACCGGATACAGCCAGGAAGGATATGACCTCTGAAGCAAAAGGTCATACGCGACATCCACGTATCCAAAGCGGGTGAGTGCGTGACAGATATACGGTGTTCCCAAAAATCCGGTCGTCAGGTGATTATCATAGGCCCTGATGTTGTCCACCAGCCGTTTTGCTGCCTGTGCACGCAGGTTTTCAGGCAGCATATCAAACTGCAGAGCCAGGGTATACGCAGTTTGCGTACCGGAAACAAGGCGTCCGGAGGGTGTGACATATTCCTGAACAAAGGCCGCCTTAATTTTCGACAACAACTCCTGATACGTATTTACATCCTGTTCGAGATCCAGAACCCGCGCGGCTTTGATCAGCAATTGCGTGGAATAAGCAAAGAAACACTGGGCGATCAGATTTTTGTCGGTCACAGCCGACCGTCCGTCCCTGTCGTCGCCCGGACGATAAAACAACCAATCTCCGAATGAACGCTCAGGAAACCACAAATCATTCACGCTGACAGAATCCATATAGTCCACCCAGGCTTTCATACTTTCGTACTGGTTTTCCAGGATTCTTTTGTCGCCATATACCTGGTACAGGGTCCAGGGGATCACCGTCGCTGCGTCCCCCCAACCCGGACTGCATTGCCCGTTATTGCGGACATTGGGGATCACGTTTGGAACGCTTCCGTCGTCATATTGATCGGCAGCAAGATCTTTCAACCATTTTGAAAAGAAGCTGTGTACCCTAAAATTAAAACATGCTGTACGGGCGAAGACCTGTGCATCGCCTGTCCAGCCCAACCGTTCATTTCGCTGCGGACAGTCGGTGGGAATATCGACGAAGTTCCCCCGCTGGCTCCATTGAATATTCTCCTGGAATTTATTGACCAATGCATCCGAACAGGTAAACGTGCCTGTTTTCACCATGTCCGAATAAAGTGCCGTTGCCGTGAAATTCTCGGCTTTCAGTTCTCCCGGGTATCCTTCAACCTTGATAAACCGGAAGCCTTGCCAGGTAAAATGAGGTTCAAAGGTCTCTGCTTCTCCTCCCTTTAAAATGTAAACATTCTTTTGCTTTGCGGCGCGCAGGCTTTCCGTGTAAAAATTACCTTCCTTATCCAGTACCTCCGAATGATAAACAGACACCTGGTCACCTGCCTTTCCGGCCACTTTTATCTGTACCCA
>CAZOYZ010000551.1:0-3670 GCA_964584045.1 uncultured Prolixibacteraceae bacterium
CTGTTCTTATGTACCTTTACGGTGTTGACCGCGATTCCAAGCAGATTTGCAATTTCCTCATTACTTTTTCCCCTTAAAGTAAGTTTTAAGACCTTTTGCGCCACTTCCGGAAGCTTATTCACTTCCTGATAGATTTCGCGGTATGCTTCTTTTTTAAAAACTGCTTCCAGAAAGGAATCGGAAGTCTCTTCCTCAAGCTGCCTGTAGTTCAGATATTTCGATTTGACCTTCTCATGTTTGATCTTGTTCAGACAGGTATTCCGTATCGAGATGTAAAAAAATGATTTTGCGGCTACTTTGCTGACAAACGAGTCCCGCTTTTCCCAGAATAATGAAAAGACTTCCTGTACAATGTCTTCACAACTGTCATGATCCGGAATATAACGGAACGCAAAAGAAGAAAAGATCGCATAGTTTTCCTTGAAAAAGTCTTCGAATCTGACCGATTCCCCGTTTTGAAACCATATCTTGTTGCGGGCGTCACGCATTTCAATAAGATCAAGTTTAGAGGCATGCACAAATCTACTTCAATTTTTTAAAATCTGATCAGCCGCCATGAACTCCGATCGTCATCACCGATTATTTGAGTGACCTTTCTCGATGCTCCTTCGCTGATCCCTGGGTTGTCAAAACAAAGCCCGCCGGATCATCCGGGACGGATTTTGAGTATACCTTTTTCTTTAACTTCTCCGGACCGTTCATGTTCAAATAAAACGGCTCATGTATCGTTTACTCAGTGACAAAGCATATTTTTTAGCTTCCACACTATCTTCAAAGGCTTTATCCTCCACTTCAATACAGGCAGCACCTGTATAACGGACGTCGGTGAGCGCCGAAACGAACCTGCCCCAGTCAATATCTCCAAGTCCGGGTATTTTGGGCGAGTGGAACTCAAGAGGCATTGCCAGTATACCAGCTTCATTTAGTTTCTCGGGGAAGACTTTGGCATCCTTGATGTGGATATGGAATAGCTTTTTGGAAAACTCGTAAACAGGTTTGACGTAATCCATCTGCATCCAGAGCAGGTGAGAAGGGTCATAATTCAGCCCGAAGCAGTCGCTTTGTATTTCTTCGAACATACGTCTCCATATCACCGGGGTTGTAGCGAGATTATGTCCTCCCGGCCACTCATCGGCGGAGAAAAGCATCGGACAGTTTTCGATGCCGACCTTTACGTTTTGCTGTTCAGCGAATTTGATGAGCGGTTTCCAGACTATTTTGAATTGGTTGAAGTTTTCATCAACCGTTTTATATTGGTCCCGGCCTATAAAGGTATTGATTTGGTTCACACCGAGCTTTGCAGCGGCAGTCATAAGCTTTTTCAGGTGCCCTGCATAAAACGTTCGTTTTGCGGGATCCGGATCGAGTGGGTTGGGGTAATACCCAAGCGCAGAAATGGCGACTCCTTTTTTATTGCAGTAGTCGTTAATTTCGGTTGCTTTTTTTTCATCAAGCAAATCGACATCGATATGGGTCACTCCCGCATAGCGGCGTTCGGCTTTACCTACCGGCCAACAACAAATTTCGACACAGTTAAAGTCGTTTTCAGACGCATAATCAATCAGTTCCTCAAAACTGAGTTCCGGTAAAATGGCACTGACAAATCCTAGTTGCATGATACAATGTTTAGGTTTAATGATAAACATGAAAAATAGTATTTAAAACGTGTACATACAACTTTATCGTCCTGTTTTTTTAATCAGACTGCATTGGAATGAGAGCGGAGTGGGCACCGGGTGTGCTCCCTGCAGCAATTCCCGGATCCCGTCACCAGTCTTCATCGCGATGTTGACGGGAAATCAAATGTTCCGAAGGGAAGTTACTTTAAAACAATGCTCCTTAGTTAGTTGTTGAATGCTGAAACTAAAACCAGATACTGCTTATGAAGATTAATTTTTTTTGTCCCTACTGGGGTTCCAGGCATTTGGATTATCGCACTTTTTTTGAAAAAGTTAAAAAAGCCGGATATGATGGAGTTGAGATGAGTTTGCCATATGAGCCAAAAGAAAAGGAGGGAATTTTAAAGTTGTTGAACCATAATGATCTTCAGCTTGTGGCTCAGCATTTTGAAACAAGTACCGGTGATTTTGATACACACAGGAAAGAATATCGGCAGAGACTGGAAAACCTCGTGTCGGCGGAGCCTTTATTCATTAATTCCCAAACAGGTAAAGATTATTTTTCATTCGATCAGAATGCCGAACTGATTGGAATTGCGGAAGAAACAGCGCGGAAATCCGGTGTAAGGATCATTCATGAAACCCACCGGGGTAAATTTAGTTTTGCCGCTCACGTCACCGCGCGGTATTTAAGGGAAATACCGACCCTCCGGCTGACGCTTGACCTTTCTCACTGGTGCAACGTAGCAGAGTCTTATCTGGATGATCAGGCGGAGGCTGTAAATCTGGCGATATCCAGGGCAGAGCATATTCATGCCCGCGTCGGATTTCCTGAAGGACCGCAAATTTCTGACCCGCGGGTGCCTGAATGGCAGGAAGCGTTGTCGATTCATCAGGGTTGGTGGCAGAAAGTGATTGAAAGAGAGGAAATTACAAAACGTCAGATCTTCACGGTCACCCCTGAATTTGGTCCGTATCCGTACATGCCCGTTTTACCTTTTACCCGTCAGCCGGTTACAGACCAGTGGGAGGTGAACCTGTATATGATGAACTATTTAAAATCGGTATTTCAAAATATAAGCGGTTAAAGCTTAACTCTTGACACAAAAAATGATGGAAGGTCAGAAGGAATTGATAAGAGATTACAGCCTGATTGGAGTCGAAAGCGAAAAAGCTGTTGAAATGGGACTGGCTGATGCAGAATGGTACCAGTCTCCGGTCCCCCGCGAAAAGATGCGCGAGTTGCTGGTGCGAAAAGATGGCCCTGCAATCAGGGATACGCTGATCTGGTTTGGCGTCATTTTCGGCTCAGGTTACGCGGTTTTCCTCTTGTGGGGATCCTGGTGGGTGATATTCCCCTACATCGTTTACAGCGTATTTTACGCATCGACCTCCGATTCCCGGTGGCACGAGGCCGGCCACGGTACCGCCTTTAAAACCGACTGGATGAACAATCTTTTATATGAGATTGCATCTTTCATGGTTTTCAGGCAATCCACAACCTGGCGCTGGAGCCATGCCCGTCACCACAGCGATACAATTATCCGCGGACGCGACCCGGAAATAGCGGTTCCACGACCTCCCGACATAAAAAAGATCTTACGGGGTTTCATCGGCTTACGAGGGTCGATCCCTGAAGCCAGACGATTATTGAAACATGCTTTAGGGAAAATTGACCCTGAAGTGGCAACGTATGTCCCGGCGTCGGAATATGGGAAGGTTTATCTTAAGGCACGTATTTGTATCTCGATTTACGTGTTAGTAATTGCTCTTTCCGTCGTATTCGGCACCATTCTTCCTTTAATGTATGTTGGTTTGCCAACTATTCTGGGTTCATGGCTCATGCAGGTTTACGGGTTAACCCAGCATGCCGGATTGCAGGAAAATGTGCTCGACCACCGTTTGAACAGCAGGACTGTTTACATGAACAGGCTACACCGCTATCTCTACTGGAACATGAATTATCACGTGGAACATCATATGTTCCCGTTAGTGCCCTACCATGCGCTGCCCCGTCTGCATGAACTGGTCAGGGACGATTGTCCGGAGCC
>CAZOYZ010000552.1:0-3668 GCA_964584045.1 uncultured Prolixibacteraceae bacterium
CAATCATCCATCGGTTGATGTCCCACAAACGGTGGTCTTCGAAAACCAGTTCAATGGCGCGTTCGTCCCTGACACGTTCCCTGAACTGCACCTGGCTAAGTCCGGAAGGAAGGTCGGGCTGACCTGAACGTGCGCGGATGGTATTGACTGCGGCATACGCCTCGGCGACCGGACCCTGCGCTTCATTCAGCGCTTCGGCGTAGTCAAGGTAGGCTTCACCCAGCCTGAAAATAATTTCGTTGGCCATGGCATTGACAGCAGGGCTTCTTCTCATGGTCGGCGGAATAAATTTTGTGAACCACTGTCCTCCGCTGCAACCCACTGCCTGCAACCCCCCCTGGTGAGAATTCATCACCGGGTAGTCTACGTTCCAGTAATCGCCTACGACAGTCACCGTTTGCTTAAACCTGAGGTCCAATTCGTTGTATTTTTGTGTCAGGTCGGTACCGCCTGCCGGGTCCCAGGTCTGGGGGGTTCCGTCCTGTTTCTCGTATTTCTTCACAAAATTAAAGGTCATCGAATTACCCATGTTCCAGTTCGCATACATATTATGAGGCAATAGTTCCGTCCATGGAAAGGAACCGGTCGTCACTTTGCCCTGCAATTTATTCGCAAGGATGATTTCGGGGTTGTCACAGGTCTCGGCCATATACCGGTAATTTTTGTCGGGTCCTTTATCGATCACCAACGCAACACCCCCCGAAGGCGCCCAGTCCAGAACGGCCCTGGCCGCATCGGCCGCCAGTTGCCACCTGTTCACGTCATAATCGCCGTAACAGATCATCGGGTTATTGGCCGGGTCGGCCATGTCCATATAGGGTGTAGCCGTATTAAACAAGGGACTCGCAGCATACAACAGGGTTTTTGCCTTCAGCAACATTGCTGCGCCTTTGGTGGCACGCCCTCTCATGTCCGACGTGTAAACATCCGGGAGCAACGATATGGCCGCGTCGCAATCGGCGACAATAAAATCGACCATTTCTTTGACCGTATTTCTCGGTACCAGGAAGTCATCGGTAAGTTCAAACTTATAATCAATGATGGGCATCCCCCCGTAACGTTTGAACATTTCGAAATAATTCAGCGCGCGGATAAACCGGGCTTCCCCTTTTACCTGGCTGACATACGAGGTCTCCAGTTCAGGCACCTCATCGACCCGTTGCAAAAGGATATTGGCCATGCGGATCGCTTTCCAACGTTGAGTAGCCCGCGTATCCTGAGTAACGTCGGCTGTGAGATTTCCGGCATTGTAACGCTGTGATTCCATATAAGAAGCCTGCGCTTCTGCTTCATCGGTACTACAGGCATTTACGTTGTAACTATCACCGGTATAAGAGCCTCCTCTCGTAGGTAATATGACATGGATACCGTGCCTGTACGTACTCGCGACAAAGGTTTCAACCTGGACCCTGGAAGAAAAAATAGTATCTTCCGTGACGTCAACCCCCGGGGCTTTGTCCAGGTAATCGCCCATCATTTCTTCGCAGGAGGAGAAAAACAAATGAGCTGCGAAGCAAATTAATGATATACTGACAATATTTTTCATGGTTCTGTGTTTAAAATTTGACGTTGAGTCCCATGTTGATCGTACGGGCAACAGGGTACGGATGCGCATTCTGAGATGCCGCTGCAACAGACTCCGGATCCAGGCCGGGCAGCATCGAGTCCCAGGTCAGCAGGTTGTTGCCGTTAACAAAAAAACGGAGATAGGAAATTCCGTACTTTTTCAACAGGTTTTCGGGAATGGTATAGCCGATCTCTGCATTTTTCAAACGTATGTAACTGGCATCTGCAATCCAATTGGATGAGTAAAAGTTTGGAGAGTTGGCAGTTCCCACGCTCAAACGGGGAAACCGGATAGGAAGCCCTTTTTCATACCGTTCCTGGCTCCAGCTTTCAATTAAAAAATCATAGGCATTTCTCCCATTGGCGAATGGTGCGATAATGGTTTCAGGATAATAAACAGATACATTGCCGGCGCCCTGGAACAACACCGAAAAATCGAACCCTTTGAAACTGCCGCCCAATGAAAATCCGTAAACTTTTTCGGGAAAATTGGAATACCCGAACGGGATCTGGTCATTCACGTCTATGATTCCATCGCCTGTGACATCCACGCGCCGGACATCCCCCGGTTGAATCCTGTTGTTATTTCCTGAATTTACAGGACGGTTGGGATCGTTCACCTCTTCCCAGGTATTGTACAGTCCGTCGGCCAAAAAAACGAAGTTCTGGCCATACCGCTGTCCTGTTCGGTACATATGAGGGAATTTTTGGGTGATCTCGTCCTGGTATTCCACGATGTTGTGCGCGAAAGTATAATTGCCTTTGATCCAGTATTTTAAATTCCCGATCTTATTATTGTAATAAACTTCTATTTCGTGCCCGCTGTTACTCATCTTCCCAAGGTTATAGGCCGGAAGAGTCGCGGCAACCATCCAGGGCACCGTATTTTTTGTGGCCAGGATATTGTCCCTGTTTTCATCGAACCAGTCAAAACTAACTTTCAGTTTGTCTTTCAGGAAAATCAGTTCGGCGCCGAGATTGAGTTTTTTGGCGCGTTCCCAGGTCAGGTCGGGGTTGCCAAGTGCCCCTTCCAGCGCTCCCTGGTATCCTTGCAGGTTAGATCCATCTTCACCGAAATTGTATATATTGTTCACATAGCTATAGGAGCCTGGCCTGTAGAGGAACCTGTTCCCGCCGATCTTATCGTTACCGACCACCCCGTAGGCACCCCTGAATTTCAGATAAGTCAGATAATCATTTTTTGGGAAAAAGGGCTCATCGGAAGCTACCCAGCCCAGCGAGTAGGCCGGGAAAAACCCAAACCGTTTCCCGGGAGCAAAATTTTCGGTACCATTGTAGCCGATATTCATCTCTGCCATATAGCGCGTCTTATAGTCGTAAGTGACTCTTCCCACAATACCCTGGTAACCGTTAGGTACCAGAAAAGCCAGATCGGGGTCATGACGTTTGCTCTGGTTGTACAGAAATAACCCTCCGAGGTTATGATCACCGAATTTTCGGGAGTAATCGAATCCGGCCTCCAGGTAAACTTTCCTGTCTTTATCAAATGTTTCCTCAAAACCAAAAGGCGCCGGATCTGACCGGGGGACATACACGATGGATCGGTCTTCAGCGCGCACGGCATTGTAAGTCACAGTTGCTTTGGAATAACGAATATATTGTCTGTTGTAGTTGTTGTATGAGGCAAGTACATGGGCCGACAAACCCCGTGTGACAAAATCCAGATCGTAGTTAAATCTGACCGAACTGTTCAGGTAGTTTTTGTAATCCTTCCCTAACCCGCTTTGGACAAGGCTCCACAAAGGGTTCATGGGACCATTCCCCACAGTGCTGTCCAGATATACAAATCTCCCCCCGGTATCCTCTAACAAGGGATGATCGACCGGGTTTGACCCCCACACCGTCATAAAAACATATGGGGCGCCTGTTGCAGTGCCGGAAAGGTTTTCTATCTGTGTCGAGAGGTTAATGGTTGATGTCAGCCTTTTGGTAATGTTAAAATCAAAATTGGTACGAATGTTATACCTTTTATAGACAATTTGCGCGTCAAAATCTTTCACATAGTCAGTATGGTTGATCACCCCTTCCTGGTCAAAATACCCGAGCGACACGAAATACCTGACTTTATCAGTCCCCCCGCT
>CAZOYZ010000553.1:0-3665 GCA_964584045.1 uncultured Prolixibacteraceae bacterium
AGTCCGCCGAGGTGTACATCGGGCGAAACCATGATCACCGATTTTCCCGACTTCGCCACTTCAACAGCCGAAATCACGGCGGCAGAAGTCCCGCCGTAAACAATGACGTCGGCACTAAATTGACTTTCCGGTTGCTTTCCGTTACACCCGGCGATCGTGATGATCAAAAGTAATCCCGCGAAACTATTTATTATTTTTCTCATCCTTTTATCTTTTTAGGTTAGTCAGGTTGATCATTTTCATTTTGGAACATAACCCAGAACCTGCTTGTCTTTTACCAGTTGACTTTTCAGGCTCTCATAATTCACATTCTGGACTTCTTTTCCGGCATCGATGGCCAGCGCCGCCGCTGTTGCTGCAGACTGGCCGAGTACCATGAAAACCGGCTCCATCCGTATGGATCCATAGGCAATGTGGGTTGCGCTTACGCATACAGCTACCAGAAGATTGGTACATTCTTCTTTTTTGGGAACGAGAGAACGATAACTCACCGGGTATGGAGGAAAACCGTGAGCTTCCACATTCCCTTCATTTTGAACAAAACCGTTGGCATCCACATAGCGCTGCACATGGTGCGAATCCATCCCGTACGCGCCCATTCCCACGGGGTCGGCGGCCACTTCAAAGCCTTCGCAGTTCCGCTGGGTCATTACATAGTCGCTGATCATCCTGCGGGCTTCCCTCACGTAAAGCTGTTGTTGCCAGCCATCTTCGCGTTCATATTCGTCCCTGCAGGTTCCCCACTTCGAAACCGCAGCTCTCACTTTTTCAGGGATCCGCGGATGATAAGCCAGCGTCCACATCAGTCCTTGCTGGTATTGGCGGTGACGTTCGACGATTTTGTCCCGCTCTTCATACGATGCTTCCGGGTAGTCGTAATTTTGTCCGATAAAATCGGTGGAAAAGCCTTTTTGGTTGTTGGTGTCAGTCTTCCGGTTTGGCATGGGTGTATTGATCCAGGGCACCAGAGGATCTCCGTAGCTGTACATCTTTTCGACGGGCCCCTCGGCCGCTTCATAATTCCTGAATAAAAGCTCGTATTCCCGTTCATTGTAACCCTCGGGTTTTGAAAAAGGGATCCGGTTCTCCGGGGCATCAGTAAGCGTCATCCGAAAGCAATAGGCCTGAATGCCTTTGTCGCCGTGGCCGTCGATCCCCGGTCCCCCTTCGGCAATAAACGGCAGCAATCCGCTGGAAGGATCTCCTTTGATCACGTACGGATCGACGCCATCAATAAAATTATGGTTGGCGCCATTAATCGATACAGTGCGGCGCAGCGTGACACTGTAGCGGTTGGCCTGCACCCCGTTCAAGGTTTCGCCGTACTCCTTGTTCGACTCGCGCCCCACGGTATAACTCACCCCTGCGGCAGCCATCAAATCCCCTTCATAGGTAGCATCAATATACATTTTGGCCCGGTAAGAAGCGCCATTTTCCATGATAATTTCCTCAATCTTTGATCCCTGCTTTTTTATACCGGTTTCCCGGTTCAGGCGTTGTCCGTAGACAACCTCCACCTTTTCAGCTTCCAGCATCTGATGATATACTTTTAGCGCAGCCGAGGGTTCAAAGGTCCACATGGCATCTTCCTTTCCGGTATTCCTGCCCTCCCTGTACTCTTCCGGTTTTTGCCATTTCCAGTTTTGAGGGTCATCATAATATTTTTTGATATTCTGATAAAATTCACGGGAGATCCCGCCAATTACCTGTTTATTGCCGATGTCGGTCGCTCCAAGTCCTCCGGTTGTCAATCCGCCAAGCCTTTTCGTTGGTTCAATGATCAACACGGTTTTCCCCATCCGGGAACTTTGGATCGCTGCGGCAATACCGGCTGATGTACCGCCGTAGACAATGATGTCGTATTCGTTCTTTTTTGCAGAGACGGTGCCAAACACCAGGGAATGCACAACCATCAGCAAAACAAGCCATGTCATTTTTGTTTTCATTCGTTTCAGTTTTAATAACAACTTCCTGAAAAACCTGTACAATCGGTGAGCCGGAAGGCCGGCATTTATCGTCCACCTAAAGAGGCAGAAATTTAAGAATTAAAAAAGAGTTCCCCAAGACCATCCGGGGGAACTCTCTGTTGGGACTCCGTAGAATGAGCCGATCGAATGCCCCTATATATAATCATCGGCCTTGCAGACTCTTGAAAATGAAACCTTTGTCAGATGGTTATCAATATGTTCTTAATTTGGGATTGATCCGCGAAGACCGCTCAGCCACAAAATCTGCCAACCCCATCTATGCCGGGCTCATTACGCGAACCTTATCGTCGACAGCCAGGAAAGTTTGAAAATGACTAATGATTACTCTACAGATCCTTTTATAAGAATTCAAAACTGTGATAAAACTGGTTTATCAATGGAATGGGCTTATAACCAAATTAATTCTACATGATAGCTTTTAAAGTGTTTATCTTTTGAAATTACCTTCAAATCAGATGTCATTGCTTGTGCAATTATCATTCTATCAAAGGGATCACGATGAAAATAATCCATTTTTAATAATGTCTTTGCATCATCAAAATCAATCGGCAGTATCTCAAAGTCATTGTTCTCCAGAAAATCTTCGATCGTTTTGAAGCCTCCCTTAATTTCTAATTTATCAATTGACAACTTGATAACAATCTCCCAAATACTGGCAATACTTATGAAACACCGATTGGACTTATCAGTTATTGTTTTAACGACTTTCTTTGGTAATTGCTCATCACCAGTTATGTACCATAAAAATACATGTGTATCTAACAGAAGATTCATCACATATATTCTTTAAAATCATCAATAGGATCATCAAAGTCAGGTTTTAAAGTAATCTTCCCTTTTGCATAGCCAAACACCCTATCCTTTTTTGTCTCTGGTTTTTCCTTTTTTCTTTTTGTTTCAAGAAAGTCAATAAAATCAACGACCTCTGATTTCAAGTAATCAGGTAAGGATGATATCTTTGTATATAAACTTAAATCTGTCATTTTTTATGCTTTTTGTAAAGATAGTGAATTCCCGTACGAATAAAAAAGGATTTTTTTATAAATTTCGGGGGAATCCAACTTAGTTCATGGACGTCATCAAGCATTAAGAGCGGTAATTTCCGGTTGGTGGTCAGTACGCTGGTTTGGTGTGCATCCGGGTTGTGCCCATTTTCGTTTCAATTTCGTGCTCATCAAATTCTGGTTCCTCCCAATGATCCTTCACGTTTTTGCGGAAACTGTAATTGCATCTCTTTTCCTCTAAAAACACGACATTTTAGTTTAATCGTTAAAACCTTCTAACGTATTGATCCTCAAAGGAAGGGATCAGGAGTTCTGGAAATAGGGTTGTCGGACTCAAAAATAAATCTATAAAATGGTGAAGTCTGTTATTTGAAATGTATGGACGTTTCATAATCACGGGAATAAGTAAACGACTGTACCATTAGTGCTTGAATAATCTCACAAATCGCTGGTTTTTCCCCGGAAATTTCCTTCATCTCTTCAGGATCATCTTTCAGGTTATACAATTCAAATAGATATTTCTTTTCCCGAAAATGTTGTATTCCCTTGTAATCGCCATACCTTACTGCCCGGGAATATACTTCCCTGACATGCCCGTAATCCCAATAAAGAATCCTTTCCGGCAGCGATTTGTTTTCACCTTTCAGGAAAGGCAAAAAGGATACCCCATCTG
>CAZOYZ010000554.1:0-1118 GCA_964584045.1 uncultured Prolixibacteraceae bacterium
TCGTACGCGTTCCGCGAAGGTCAGATCTCGCTTGGAGGAATTGTTGCGGAACGATCGGCCGAGCCGGATCTGATTGATTCCGCCCGGTATGACAGGCCTTCCGCGCTTTCAGAGAAGATAATAAACCTTGAGCAACGGGCAGAAGGCATAAAAAAAACGGGTGAGCGGGTTTTACCGAAGTTGTTTTACGATGACTGGAGGGAAATACAAAAAGAGGTGATCATTTCATTTAATGATTTGTCGCGTAAGGATATTGCAGCATGGGCCGCGCTCAATGACAGTCTTTTGAAATATTCGGGTGCCCCAGGGTTTGCAGAGGAACTTGAAAAAATGGTGTATAATGCTCCCGTTCCGGAAGTAATCACCGGGAAAATGGTAAAATCATTCTGCTATACGCGTCTTTACGATCGTATTTATGTGAATATCTTAGGGAGCTCAGAGGTTGAGTACGAGCATACTACGGGAGGAAGGGTTCGCATTCTGCAGGATACCCGATATCCTATTGACGGTCGTATCATATTGAAAGTGGAATTGCAGGAAAGTCGCTATCTCGATCTGTTCATTCGTATTCCTCAATGGTCAAAACACAGTTCAGTCGAGGTAAAAGGGGTCAGGTACAATACAGTTGCGGGTGATTATACGGAGGTGGCGCGAAAGTGGAAAGACGGGGATCAGGCAGAGGTAATTTTGGGGCTTGGTCCGGAAGTAATCAGGGAAAAACAGGGATCTGTGGGTTTTAGCTACGGACCGCTGATATTGAGCTATTTGCCGCCGGATCAGAATGAGAATTTTTTTCGGGGCACCGATCCGATCCAATATCTGCAGCTCGTTTCGCCGGCGGGAGAGATGCCGACCTTTACATTTAGCGGGATTCCCGGCAAAACGCTGGTACTTCAGCCTTTTTTATCACAAAGGCAGGATCCTGCCGACCGGACAGTCTGGATCAAAACCACTTCAAAATAAAATGCCTTTAAAAATTACTTCCAAAACAGATGATCAGGAACTTACCCGGCTGCTGAGGGATGGCTCGAAGGAGGCTTTCCGCTTGTTGTACACCCGTTACGGAACGAAGATCAGACATTTTGCGCGGGGATATCTGAAGCACGAACAGGACGCCG
>CAZOYZ010000554.1:1218-3661 GCA_964584045.1 uncultured Prolixibacteraceae bacterium
GCCGGGGTTGAAAGCTGTTCAGCGGAATTCTTCTTCGTGAACCGGGCGTTTAACGACT
Source organism: uncultured Prolixibacteraceae bacterium (assembly GCA_964584045.1). Classification (GTDB taxonomy): domain Bacteria; phylum Bacteroidota; class Bacteroidia; order Bacteroidales; family Prolixibacteraceae; genus JBCFBK01. The sequence continues at coordinate 1,277 of CAZOYZ010000554.1, forward strand.
TCTTTCCCTTTCCATTTGCCGGAAAGATAATAACTGATGAGGATGATCATACCTGCCAGCCATCCGATCGGCTCTGACCACCAGATCCCGTTTACCCCTATTTCACCGGAAAGGTAGTAAGCCATGGGTATCCTTAAGACATAGAGTGAAGCAAGGGTGGTCAGCATCGGTATCAGGGTTGCACCTGAACCCCGAAGGAAACCTGTAAAGGCAAACATGACCGACAACAGAAGGTAGAATGACGAAACGATCACCAGGTAGTCCTGTCCGATGGCAATCACGTTGGCATCGGGAGTAAAAAATTTGATCAGGTATTGTCCAAAGAGAATGACCAATACCGAAACGAACGCGGAATAACACACCGAGAAAAAGATGGTGACAAGAAGTCCCCTTTTGGCACGGTCCTCACGAAACGCGCCCAGATTTTGGCCTACAAAACTGGATAAGGCTGAGCTGAAAGTCATCGCCGGCATTTTGGCAAAGGAATCTATTCTGATTGCTGCGGTATAAGCTGCTACGGCATTCGTGCCGAAGGTATTTACCAATCCCATGATCGCCATCATGCCGAAGGCGACAAATGATTGCTGAAAACCAGTCGGCAATCCGATCCGGATGCAGCTTTTAAAGATGGAACGATCGAAAATGTACTTACGAAAGGACAACTTGATCACCGGGTGTTTTCGGTTTAAATGCCACGCCGCCAGAAAAAAAGAGGTTGCTTCCGAAATGACGGTTGCAAATGCCACTCCGGCAATTCCCCACCCAAATGCCAATACGAATAACAGGTCAAGTGCCACATTCATCACGGCCGATATGATCATGAAATAAAGAGGTGTTCTCGAATCTCCCAATCCTCTCAGAATGGAAGTGATTCCTGAAAATCCGAAAAAAAAGAACATCCCGCATAAATAAATCGTCAGGTAGGTGGTGGCTTCCGGCATCATTTCGGAAGGGAGTTGCAGCAAGAGGAAAACAGGCCTGGCCAGAGCAATACCGGCGGTAGTGACCAGGATGGAAGCACCTAAAAAGAAAATAAATATCGTATCGATCGTTCGTCTTACATTTTCTGTCTGGCGGGCACCAAAATACTGGGAGACTACTGTGGAAGCCCCGGAACCGACGCCGATAACCATAGAGATGAGGGCGAAAATGAAAGGGAAGGACGCACCGACCGCGCCGAGCGCTTCTTTGCCAAGGTAGTTGCCGACGATCACACTGTCAATGATGTTATACAAATTTTGAAGAATATTACCCATGATCAGCGGAACAGAAAATCGCAGAATCAGCCTGGCTTCTTTTCCCTCAGTAAGGTCTTTCATAGTTCACAATAATGGGCGTAAATCTCCTGATTTTTATCTGAATATCAAAATCGTGTTTTTAAAGTTAATGTTCGGTTAAGTTTTTATACCGGATTTTGAAGCAAAGATGAATCGGCTATTTTTGCAACAGTATTTTAGAAATATACCATGAAGAATGTTTTATTTGTTTGTCTTGGAAATGTATGCCGGTCGCCGGGCGCTGAAGCGGTTTTTAATGCGTTGATCAAAAAAGAAGGACTGTCCGATCTGATCCGGTGTGATTCGGCCGGGATTGCAGATTATCACGAAGGCGAGCCGGCCGACCAGCGTATGCAGTGTCACGCGATACGTCGCGGGTACAGGCTTACGTCCGTTGCACGGAAGTTCAGACCTGAAACAGATTTTGATGAATTCGATTATATCGTGGGCATGGACGACGATAATATGACAGACCTTCAAAGTCTGGCATCCAGCACCCAGGACCTGAATAAGATTTACAAGATCACGGATTTTTCAACGAAAGAGGGACATGACTCTGTTCCGGACCCTTATTACGGAGGGGCTGGCGACTTTGAGCTTGTTCTCGATATTCTGGAGGATGCCTGTGAAGGACTGCTGAATGAAGTAAAGGGGAATTGAAAGGAGTGCAAAAAAAATCAGGATCAATAACCTGGTTAAGAAAAAATTACTGATCTTTGAGATAATTTTCCATTTGAAAGTTGCACGAGGAGGAGGTGGTGGATATGGATCAGAACAGGTTTTACAGCTCAGTTGCCGGATATTTCGATGAAATTTTTCCGTTGAACCCGAAGCAGTTGGATTTTATTGCTGCAGAACTCGGATCGCTTGATGACATTTATTTTTTGGATATTGGTTGTTCAACCGGGAAACTGGCAAATGAACTTTGCCGGCGCGGGGCATTGGGTGTAGGTATTGATCTGAATGAAGACATGATCCGGGAAGCCAGGCACAGATACTCTTCTGCATCTTTGAATTTCAGGAAACTTGATATGCTTCAGATCGACCGCGCCTTTCCTGACCACTATTTTGATGCGGTGATTTGTTTCGGGAATACCTTGGTGCATCT
>CAZOYZ010000555.1:0-2183 GCA_964584045.1 uncultured Prolixibacteraceae bacterium
AAAATCGGGCTTGTAGTTGATCCACCCCACATAAGGATAGATCATATACCTGCTCACGGAGATATACAGTTCGGATAATCGTCCGAGTACCTGCACATCGAGCGGTGAAATGCCGATCTCTTCCTGAGCCTCGCGCAAAGCAGTCACTTCAGGACTTTCTCCTTCTTCAATCTTTCCCCCGGGTAAACCGATCTGTCCCGGATGATGCCTCATGGAAGCATTCCTTTTTATCAGGCAGGTATACACCTGCTCTCTGTCAGGAAACAGAAGCAACAATACACTGCTGTACCTCACCCGGTCAATGTCCCGGTAACTTACAACAAGTTCTCTCCCGTGAGGAAGCATCTTCAGATGGGACTTCCTGCCCGGGAGCTTCGATTTCAATAACAGGGCGATATGGTCAGGCAGCAACATCATCTTTCGGTACCGGATTAAAAGCATGCGGTTTCATCGTCTATATATTTCTTTCCACGTATCGAATAATACTGTTGGCAATGTCCCTGCCGGTCGCAGTTTCAATACCTTCCAATCCGGGCGACGAATTGACCTCGATAATGAGAGGCCCGTGTTTTGACTGCAGCATATCGACACCTGCAATACCGAGTCCCATTACGCGCGCCGCTTTTAACGCCGCGTTTTCCTGTTCTTCCGAAAGTTCTGCCACACTGGCGGTGCCACCGCGATGCAGGTTTGACCGGAACTCGCCCTGCTTACCCTGACGTTTCATGGCGCCCACCACCACCCCGTCTACAACGAAAGCCCGGATATCAGATCCTTTGGCCTCCGCGATGTATTCCTGCACGATGACGCGGGCTTTCAGCCCGTTAAAAGCTTCGATGACTGACTCGGCCGCATTGCCGGTTTCGGCCAGCACCACGCCCAGCCCCTGCGTTCCTTCCAGCACCTTGATCACCACAGGTGCCCCTCCGGCGCTTCTCAAAATGTCTTTCACATTCCTGGAATAATTGGAAAAAACGGTTTTGGGCAGCCCCAGCCCGGCCCTGCTCAGGATCTGCAAGCTCCTTAGCTTGTCGCGCGACCGCACCAACGCCTGTGACTCGATCGCGGTAAACACCTTCATCATCTCAAATTGTCTGACCACCGCAGCCCCGTAAAATGTAACAGATGCACCGATACGGGGAACGACAGCATCGACGTTGTCCAGAATGTGTCCTTTATAAATGATAGCCGGATTCTTTTTTTCAATAACCAGATCACACTTTGTATGGTCAATCACCAGCATTTCATGTCCTTTTTTCTCACCTGCCTCAACCAACCTCCGGGTTGAATACAGATGAGGGTTACGCGATAAAATTACTATTTTCAATGAATATATGGTTAAGTTGACTGATGTCTTGATCTTTGTTCCTGATTTCTTGTTTTCAACCGGCAGTTCGTCATCTTCCCTGCAAAGGCCGTCCTGACAGCTCTTGCGGAAAGGTTTTTACGGGAACTGTCGACCACAAATTTCTCTGAAAGGAATTTACGTCCCAATAATACGGGAAATCTCATGTTCCCTCTCTCCGTCAATGTTAATTCCAAGGGAATAATTTCTTCAAAAAGCCGGATGGTCGTTTCGATCGTATAACGCTCCTCCGTCAGTCCGTTGGAACTCCGTATCTTCTTGCGGGAAAAACGGTCAAAAACAAATTCTTTATTATCATATTTTTCATGTTCAGGATCAAGGAAAAAACATCGTAATCTTTCTTTCCCTCCGCCTTTGACGATCTCGATCGTATGGCAATGAAAGCTGGAGGTAAAAGCTCCGGTATCCACTTTTACTTCAATTCTTTCCAGTTGCAGCTCCGGAAAATCGGCAATATCCTGCCGTCCGATAACGATCTTTTGTCTCATTCAGGTTATGCCCAGGAAAAATCTGGCAACGAGCATATATAATAACAATCCAAGGATGTCGTTGGTTGTGGTAATGAACGGGCCCGTGGCCAGAGCAGGATCTATTTTCATTTTATTAAGGATTAACGGGATAATCGTTCCGGACATGGAGGCAAAAATGATTACAATAAATAACGTACAGCTAACTGCGAAAGTAAGCTGAATATTGTTGCTGAAAAGAAAATTATAGGTAAAAATGATGGTCGAAAAGAACATCGCGGTAATGATCCCCACGGCCAGTTCCTTCAGTAACTTTTTCCATATCGGATCAAAACTCCGTGAGCCGCTGG
>CAZOYZ010000555.1:2283-3657 GCA_964584045.1 uncultured Prolixibacteraceae bacterium
GCCAGTTCCTTCAGTAACTTTTTCCATATCGGATCAAAACTCCGTGAGCCGCTGGCGATGTTCTGCACAACGATCGAAGAGGATTGAACACCGACATTCCCTGCCGTGGCGGCAATCAGGGGGATAAAGAACGCCATGGCAGGGATCTGGCTGATCGTGTCGACGTTGGAACCGAGTACCTGCGCACCCAGCAGCCCTCCCACGGTTCCAACGACCAGCCAGGGGATCCGGGCACGGGTCTGCTGCCAGATTCTGTCGCCGGGTTCCACATCTCCTGTAATACCCGAAACCATCTGGTAATCTCTTTCGGCTTCTTCCCTGATCACGTCAACCACATCGTCGATCGTGATCCGTCCTTTCAGCCTCCCCATGTGGTCCACCACAGGAAGGGCGACCATATCATATTTTTCCATGATCTGCGCTACTTCTTCCTGCCTGGCGTCTGTCCTCACGGAGTGGATTTCTTCAGGAATAATATCCAGTAACTTGGTGTGGGTAGGTTTTTGAATCAGTTTCGACAGGGACAAGAGTCCTTTCAGGATATTGTCATCGTCCACAACATACACATAATAGATCTCGTCAATCTCCTCTGCCTGGATGGAGATCTCCTTTAAACACGTCTGCACCGTCCAGTTCTCGTTCACCTTAACCAATTCTTTTGCCATTAGCCCTCCGGCAGTATCTTCGTCATATTCAAGAAGATCTGCTATATCGCCGGCCTGTTCTTTGTCTTCGATCTCCCGGAGTACGGCTTCCTTCATTTCTTCATCCAGATCACCGATCACATCAGCGGCATCGTCCGAATCCATATAGTCGATAAACTGGCTGGCGATCACGTCGGCAGGAAGGACTTTCAGAAAACGGTTCCGATCACTTTCGGGGATCTCCACCAGGACGTCCGAGGCCATTTCACCGTCTAACTGAAGATACAGGTATTTGGCTTCATCCATGGTAAGCACTTCCATGATCTCCGCAATGTCGGCCGGATGCAGGTCTTCAAGCATCCTCTTTATTTCGGAGGAAGCCTTCTCTTCAATATACCCTTTGAGGCGGTCAATAAATTCCCTGTTTAGTTCACCCATCATATGCGTCTCGGTTTGACCGGCTGCCAATGAGCCGGGTTAAATATTCAAATTCGGTCACACTCAGTTGTTCAGGCCGTTTCGAAAAAATTTCCTGATTTTTGAGATTTTCATTCGCTAAAAAAGCTTTCAATGAGTTGCGCAGGGTCTTACGCCGTTGATTAAATGAAGCTTTTATGATCTTGAGAAAGAGCGATTCATCACAATCAGGCGCTACCCTTCCGTTCCTGCTCAGCCGTATCACTGCCGACCTGACTTTTGGCGGCGGGGCAAATACATGTTCGGAGACTGT
>CAZOYZ010000556.1:0-3656 GCA_964584045.1 uncultured Prolixibacteraceae bacterium
TACAATAATTGAATGAGATTTTGTTAAGGACGAATGTAAAGAATTGATCTAAATTTGTGATGTTGGATAAAACATGGTTGGACGATGGCGCCGGAGGCTATGGGCCCTTTAGTGGTAGGATTTATCCTTGTGTTGCTATCGCGATTATATGGCGCACAACAGCAGGTATCAGAAATACCGCTTAACGGAAAAAGGCAAGAAAGCAGTGTAGGAGAAAGATTGAACACATTAACAGAGGCTTGGTTTTCTCTGGCTGCGACTAAATTAAAAAAACATTTTGAGACTTTTGCAACGTTCCAAGCGAAAGTTTGTTTTTATTCTTCACAAATAACAAAAAATTTTGAAGTACATTTGAAATTGAATAGCGATTGAGGACACATGAACCAGGTACTATTGACACGGCTTTTTAAATCGATTGAGGGTAAGCATGATGAACCCCTGATCCGGGTGGCTTATAGTATCATTGAAGATGAGAAAAAAAAGGGACATGTTACACTGGCTAGTAAATTAGACTCCATTCTGCAGGAAAACCTGTCAAAAACAAAAGAGAACACTTTTCTGAAGCTTACCCGGGATAAGGAATTCAGGATTCCGATCGATCGAAGATTCCGGTTGCCATTGGCCAAACACACCGAACACGAACATCTGAGGCATGAAATGGTCCTTTCGGAAAATGCAGAAAGCAAAATAATCCGCATTGAAAAGGAATATCTTTCCAGGGAGCGTCTGGCCCATCATGGACTGAATCCCCGCAGGAAAATATTATTCTACGGGCCTTCAGGATGTGGCAAAAGTATGGCTGCCGAAAGAATAGCCTGGGACCTGGGCTTGCCATTTTATAAAGTCCGGTTCGATTCGATCATCTCTTCCTATCTTGGAGAATCGGCATCAAACCTGCAAACCTTGTTTGAGAGTATTGCAGACTACCCTCGCGTTCTTCTGCTGGATGAATTTGATATTATTGGAAAACAGCGGGATATTAAATCAAATGATGTTGGTGAAATACACCGTATCGTCAATATATTGTTAGGTTTACTGGAAGAATACAATGGTGAGGGAATTTTAATAGCCACAACAAACCTGGAAGGAAGCCTGGACAAGGCATTATTTAGACGTTTTGATGATTTTATAGAGCTTCCTAAACCAACCATCACTCAAATAACAGAGCTTCTTAAAATATCTTTTTCTGCCCTCAAGCTAAACCAAAATGTCAAATTAGGAGATTACGCAGAGAAAATGGCCGGAATGTCTTATGCAATCGTGGTAAAAATAGCAAACGACGCGGCCAAAAAAGCGGTGATCAACTCCAGCAGTGAAATTTCAATAAATGATTTGGATATGGCTTTGGCAGAGAACGAAGCCATAAACAAATAACGCATGGAACAATTTCCCCATCTCAGGTTTATTCAGAAAGTTGTTGGCAAACCACGATATTTTTCACGATATTTTGGAGGAGGGTCCCCAGATGAACGGTCTGAACAAAACAAGCAAAATCGCGAAAAGCATAGTTCCCACCTTTGGAGGAGAACATCCGGTTTAAACAAGGAATGGGAAAGAGATCTTTCTGAAAGAGAAAAGGAGGGCCTTCCTCCACTAAACCCGGATATTATTCCTGTTTTCCTGCAAATTAATCCCGACTTAATAACGAATATCTTTGAACTCGAAAACCTCGGAATTGAAATTATATCGGAGGAAAATGAAGGTTTTATTATAGGAGCGTCATTGGATGGTCTGCGAACATTGAATGAGAAAATACGAGGATTTATCGGGGAAAAGCACGGCACGGGAATAATTGCAGATTTGTGGGAAATCATTGACGGTAAAAATTGGAAACCGGAACATATTCTTTCTGAAAAGCTTTACCGGAAATGGTATCGCATTCGGGATGAAGAGATTTTCCAACTGGAAGTAAGTGTTGCTTTTGACAAACCAATAGGGAAAGAACCTGATGTAACAAAAAAAGGAGGTTTAAAGCGACTGGGAACATACAGAAAAAGGCTGGAGGCGAGAGATGAGTCGATGTGGCAACGGCAAGACCAGTTTGACAGGTTTATCCATTACTACGGGAATCGAATAAGTGAAATTATTGAACTGGAAGACAGCTTCGCCTGTGAAGTGGAAATCAAAGGAAAGGGACTTAAGGATCTGGTTTATAATTATCCGTTTGTTTTTGATGTTTCGGAAAAGGAAAAGATTGAAAATCCGGAAGCCCCTGTTGAGGAAGAACAAAGCATCGATTTTGAAATTATACCTCCGGAGGCCGGTGATCCGGAGGTCGGGGTAATTGACAGCGGTATAATGGAGGGGCACAAATATATTTACCCGGCAATAAAGCCGGGAAAATCAAAATCATATGTCGACGGTGACGACTCTACCGCAGATCATGTTCCCGGCGGGGGACATGGGACAAAGGTTGCCGGCGCAGTTTTGTATCCCGACGGTATATCAGGTCTGAGCGACCCTTACCAGTTACCTTGTTTTATTAGGAACATAAGGGTCCTCAACGGAGAAAATCAACTGATCAACGACTTTCCCGCATCTCTGATGAAAAAAATTGTTGAGGAAAACGATGACTGCAAACTATTCAACCTGTCGGTAAATTCCAATGTGCCTTGCCGGACAAAACACATGTCGTCTTGGGACGAGATTAAGCCTGATGTCGTTGAGACTGGAGGTGGTCTGGTCGCTTCTAAATATCGGCCCGTACTTATCCGGGAAAATCAATATACCTCCCCGGAATTATTGCATTCTACCTTACATGGAGGTGCTGCTTATGGAAACGATTCGGTCGGAACTTCATTTGCCGCACCAAAAGTTTCGCATATTGTAGCTCAGTTAAAAAAGTTGTACCCGGACGAAAATGTTAATTTGTTAAGAGCTTTGGTTGTACAGGGAGCAAGACTTCCGGGAGAATATTTTGAGAATCCGACGCCTGAAAGTATCCGGTACATGGGATATGGTTTACCATCTCTTGATCGGGTAACCCGAAATTCAGAGCAACGGATCACCTTTTATAATACCAACCAAATAAAAGCGGAGGAGGGACATGTATATGAGCTCAAAATTCCGAAAGAATTAAGAAGCCAGGCTAATGAATATGATGTATTAATTGAAATCTCGCTTGCTTATACAGCCAGGATAAGACGAACCCGCCAGAAAACAAAATCTTACCTCTCAACCTGGCTAGACTGGACTACTTCGAAGATAGACGAGCCTTTTGACCGTTTCATAGATTATGTACTGAGTTCGATAGAAGGAAAAGAAAAATTTTATGACTCGGATGAAAGAAAAATGTATAGAGGTTATCCCTGGAAAATTAAATCAAAATCCGATGATGGCGTAAAAGGTATTACCCGAAGTAACAGCACAATTCAAAAGGACTGGGCCGCTATAAAATCGTTCCAGCTCCCATGGGAGATCAGCATTGCCGTTCGTGCCCATAAAGGATGGGATAAGAATGCGGAGGCGATACCTTACGCGCTCACTGTTTCATTGGAGGTATTAAACGTATCGGTTCCGATTTACGAGCAAATCAGAATCGAGAATGAAATAGAGATCCCTATACAAATATGATGGCCTCGATTGGAAGCTTGACTTTAAATACAGGCGGAAATAAGATATACATCGACACAGACAGAAGAAGATGTAAAGCATGT
>CAZOYZ010000557.1:0-3654 GCA_964584045.1 uncultured Prolixibacteraceae bacterium
CGGCGGCCGCGGCGGAAAGCAACCCCGGGAGCATCCTTCCCTTGACGGTCTGCGGTTGGCTGGAAACCCACTTTTCCGCGGTCAGCAGGATCAGGTTATCCTCCATGATCCGGTACGAGATTCCCTGATCGCGAAACAGGGAAGCCAAAAGCTGCTCCACACTCATATTATTAACCTGCAGCGTAACCCTGCGGTCCACATCCACCTGTTCCCGCTGATAGAAAAACCGGAGATCGGTGGTCTCCTCAATTTCCATCAGGATCTCTGAGATCCGCTTGTTCTGAAAATCATAACTTAACTTAGTCGACTGAGAGTAGACCGATGCAGAAAGCTGGATCATCCCCATGACGATGATCAAAAAGGTCAACTTCATTTTCAAGATCATTTTTTGCCTCACCCGGGAATATGCCGGGCAAGCCGATTCATATTTTTTCATACATTTGTGTGTTGTTAATTAATAATAAATTTGGTGTGACAGCACCTGTTTATTAACTCGACGGGCCGGCAGGTGTGACAGCACTTTCCGGCTTTTTGCTTGTTTTAATACACGATCATATTCACCTCCTTATTTTTTCATGATTTGTATTTTTTGATCCTGAATAGTATAATGGATGGGAAGCGTTTCCCGTAAGAGATCCAACACCTCGATAATGGTTTCATCCTTAATCGTTCCGTCATAATGATAATTCAGAATTTCCGCGTCAGCAACCAGGATCTCCACCCCGTATTTCCGTTCCAGCAAAACGATTAAGTCCTTAAGGTTCATATTCACGAAGATCAGCTTGTTGTCCTTCCATGAAGAATAAATCTTCGGTTTTACCGGAGTAACCGTCAGGGTATGTTTATCTTTACTGTAAACTAACTGTTCTCCGGCTTTCAGGTTAATCTTCCGCGCCATCCTCATCTTGCCGGACGACTCAGCCTGCACAGAACCTTCTTCGAGCGTGGTGACCACCTTGTCGTCATCCCGGTATGCTTTTACATTAAATCGTGTTCCCGTCACCCTGACGTCGTAAAAGCCGGTATGTACAATGAACGGCGTTTTTTTTGAGTGCTTCACCGCAAACCAGGCTTCACCGTCCAGATAAACTTCGCGGGACAGATCTTCAGTTCCCGCTGCATAGCGAACCTTTGAACCGGCATTCAGGAAAATAACGGTGCTGTCCGGTAAAATGGTTTCCGAGACCGCACCTTGAGGGGCAATGGCCGTATAGAAAACTTTTTCATTCCTGCGAAATGAGTTCACGGGAACAAGATTACCGATAATCAGGCCAAGGATCAGCATCGCTGCGCTTGCGTTTACCACCATCGTCCAGTTGATCAGCCGGGGACGCTTTTCTAAGTTATTAACTCCTAACCTCTTCCATAAACGTTCAAATTCGGCATTTATTTTAAGCGGATCAGTGTCTGCATCCGCAAAACTTTCCAGCTGACGGTAAATTTCATCTTTAACAGCATATTCTTCCTCCTGTCGATGAAATAAAGCCAGAATTTGTTTTTGCTCATTCCGGTTTAACGAGCCTGACTTCAACTTTTCCAACTGTTGTCTCAACGTAGTTTGCATGCAATGTGTTTGTTTTATCCCGTATTACGGACAACTCTTCTGTTTTACTCACGCGTATTTTGAAAATTTTCTGAATTGTTATTTTTTCCCGGGAAAGCGTTGTTATTAATTAGTAAAATGACCGCATTCCATTCAAATCTCTATATTTGCGTAAGCAAAAAAAATAGTTTTCCGCGGCTATGTCCGAAAATGTCAAATAACATAGAGTCTTCGCTCATTCCGCCACGAATGATTATTACTTTTGCGCCAAAAGTACTAACCGCAACCTCGTTGCATTTTAATGAATTGACTTATGAATTCTTTATTCTGGATTATTCCTTTTTGTTCTCTGCTCGCCTTGTTTTTTGCATGGTTCTTTTACAAATCCATGATGAAAAGTTCCGAAGGCACGCCGCGTATGATTGAGATTGCCCAGTACGTCCGGGAAGGGGCAATGGCCTATCTGTACCGTCAGTACAGTGTAGTAGGTAAAGTTTTTATCATTCTCATGCTCATTTTACTTGTTCTTGCCTTTTTTGGAATTCAGAATCCTTTCGTTCCCGTCGCTTTCCTTACGGGTGGATTCTTTTCCGGTCTGTGCGGTTTCCTGGGGATGAAGACGGCTACACATGCGTCGGCGAGAACAGCTCACGGCGCTTCAAAATCACTGAACCAGGGTTTGAAGATCGCCTTTCGAAGCGGGGCTGTGATGGGTTTGGTCGTCGTTGGCTTCGGATTGCTGGACATTGCAGCCTGGTATCTGTTCCTGAACGAAGTTGTTTTCACACCGGCACACATGGCGAATGGCCTTTCCTTTCTGGGACTGAATTTTGTGCATGCGGGGATTGATGAGACACAAAAGTTGGTTGAGATCACGACCACAATGCTGACCTTCGGGATGGGGGCCTCTACGCAGGCTTTGTTTGCACGTGTCGGAGGAGGTATCTATACCAAGGCCGCCGATGTGGGTGCCGACCTGGTTGGTAAGGTAGAAGCCGGCATTCCGGAAGACGACCCGCGTAACCCGGCAACCATTGCCGATAACGTTGGTGACAATGTCGGTGACGTGGCCGGTATGGGAGCCGACCTGTATGAATCGTATTGCGGATCGATCCTTGCCACGGCAGCTTTGGGAGCAGCCCTCCCTGCCAGCTCGCTGGCCGCGTCGGGGATGAAACTGGAGATGGCCGTGATGGCGCCCATGCTGGTTGCTGCCATTGGGATCATCTTCTCCATTGCCGGGATGTTCATGGTCCGCACCAAAGAATCGGCCACTCAGAAAAACCTCCTGAACGCCCTTTTGTTAGGGACCGGTGGCGCATCGGTCTTTGTTCTGATCGGATTGTTGGGAATGGCTGCTTTAGGATGGATCACCTATGGGATTTTCGGCGCAGTCGTTGTTGGCCTGATCGCCGGTGTCATCATTGGGCAAGCTACAGAACGTTATACTTCAGATGAATATAATCCGACCAAAGGTATCGCGAAGCAGGCGCTTCAGGGTCCGGCCACCACGATTATTGAAGGAATTGCTGTCGGAATGTTCTCCACCTGGGTTCCGGTCGTTACCGTGGTAGCGGGGATCATCGGATCATTTTGGGCAGCAGGAGGCTTTCAGGATCTGTCGTTGGGAATATATGGGATTGGCTTTGCCGCAGTAGGAATGCTTTCAACGCTTGGGATCACCCTCGCCACCGACGCCTTTGGCCCGATCGCAGATAACGCCGGCGGCAATGCGGAGATGTCTAAGCTTCCCAAGGAGGTCCGTGAACGGACAGACGCCCTGGATATGCTTGGAAATACAACCGCGGCGACCGGTAAAGGTTTCGCGATTGCTTCTGCCGCTCTGACTGCCATGGCCCTGATCTCCGCTTATATGGAAGAGATCCGGATCTGGTTCGGAAGGATTGCCGGACCAGATGGGTTCATTCAGGTCGGGAACTATATCTTTTACAACAAAGTGCAGCCGGCGATCGCAGAAGGAATGAACGCCATTCAAATCTCGGCGGCTTCGGTGAAAGATTTTTCTGCCGCTTATGATATTAACATTTTTAATCCGTTGTTCCTTGGCGGGATTTTCCTTGGTGCGATGATGTCGTTCGTATTCTGCGCCA
>CAZOYZ010000558.1:0-3648 GCA_964584045.1 uncultured Prolixibacteraceae bacterium
CGCTTTCGACGCTACCCAGGGAGAACGCGTTTCAGGTGTGGTTGAATTATCCGGTCAGTTTAATTATACCAGGCCCAGTCTGGACCTGTCAGTCAACCTGATGAACGTGAATGCCGCAGGTGAAGTTCCTTTGGGAAAGGTTATTTCACTCAGCGGGGCATACCGGAAGTCGTATATTGACCAATGGGAAAACTATCTGTATAAACAGATCCTTGAACAGCAAACAAACAGTGACCAGGGCGCTTCTGTGATCCCTGCCGTGCATTTCGACGATTTCAATGTGAAGCTTGCCATTAAACCGGCTGACAAGCAGGAAATAACGATCAACGCGTTCAACAGCAATGACCGGCAGGAAAGAGAATTTCTGTTCAGTAATCCGCGTTTCTTCAGAAATGAACGGGCCGACAGCAGAAATACAGGTTTTAGCGGAAACTGGAAATACCAGTCCGGCAAAAACTGGCAGCACCGCTTCAGCGCCGGATATAACGAGGTGATACGCAATTCTTATTCCGGCTTGGGAATGGAGCCAAACAAACAGGGTAAAGGAGGCAAGGAAGATCTGAATACAGACAACAACGATCTGGAAGAGTTCAGACTGGATTGGTCGACGGAGTTTAAAACGGGGAACTTTACCCATCAAGCCGGGACAGGAGCCTGTTTTGATCAGGTTAATTATCATTATTTAGCGGAGTCATCGTCAGGGAATATCCGGACCGATTCCGTTCGTTACAACACGAAGGTAACTGTCCTGCATGCGTTCGCGCAGGAAAAGATCCGGTTGACCTCAGATATTCAGCTCCGGCTGGGAATAAGGGTTAACCACGAAAACAGCACGGGCAAATTTTACCTTCAGCCCCGATACGGGATCAGCTGGAACGTGACAAACGACCTCAACCTGTTTTACGCGGGAGGCACTTACAACCAGTTTCTGTCGTCGGTCAGAAAGATCGACTACAGCGGATCTGCCGGTCGGATTTGGTATCTGCCCGACTCAACAGGGACCGGTATCATGAAAGCCTGCCAGCAGGTCATGGGGGTCCGCTATGAAAAAAACGGGCTGAGCCTGAATGCGGAGGCCTATTACAAAAAAACCGATAACAAGCTGAGCCTTTATGGCGAGGTCACAGGTTCAACAGAAAAAATCGTTCAGTACGTTCCCGTGGAAGGAGAATCGGAAAATTACGGGTTCGAGGTGTTCTTTCACTTCAGACAGGCAAGTTATACCCACATGTTAGCCTGGTCGCTGTCAAAATCCAATGAACGGTTTGAAGATTTCGCCGGCGGAGAGACCTACCCGTCGTTCGACGACCAGCGCCATCGGATCAGGTGGACAGAGATGGCACGATACAAAAGCTGGACCGTTTCGACCAACCTCACCTGTCACTCGGGAAGTCCTTATCCGGTTTCCGGATTTAGCGACAGCATGCCCCGATTTGAAAGATTACCCTGGTTTGTACAGGCTGATCTTTCTTTTATGAAACGTTTCAGGTATAAATTTTTTACCCTGAGTTCCGGCATCTCGCTTCTTAATCTTTTTAACCGGGCGAATGTTCTGGAGGTCGATTATTTTAATATGTCGGATGAAACCGCCTCATATTCTTTCCGCACAGATATTCGGGCCATGCGATTTACTCCTGTATTCTTCATAAATCTCCGGCTGAACTAATCTTTTTTTAAAAAAATTTGAAGTTACCGGTAGGGTATTTCTCCATGAAAGGATAATAAAGTCGTTAATACGATTTTAGAAATGAACACAACGAACGCATTTTGTCTGTTACCGGTGTTTTCCGTCATTTTTCATGACAGGAACAGAGTGGATCAGATGATCGGCAGATACAGGATACCGGAGGCCAGGGACAAGAGCGTTGTGTTTCACGAAATACTGAAAAAGCTTGAAGAAGGAAACAAAAACCGAAACAGGATTTTCTTGTTGCAAAGGCCTGTTTTCCGGACTGCAATCTCAACCGCTGCTTCCCTGGTTTTAATTTTCCTTCTTCATTTTTTACTTTCTGCCACACACATTGAAAATGATTCGTCGCGGGTGCGGGTAATGAGTTTGCCCGATCGCTCGCGGATCGTACTGGATAAGAACAGCACGTTGAGCTATCCGAAATACTGGTGGAAAAGGAAGATCAAATTACAGGGGAATGCCTATTTCGAAGTTGAAAAAGGAAAGACATTCGTTGTCAGTACCAAAGAGGGGAACGTCAGTGTCCTGGGCACACGCTTCCAGGTTTCCGAAGCCGGCAACGGGATCATGGTCGACTGTTATGAAGGGAAAGTCGGTCTGACCACTCCTGAATATATCCGGCAGATCCCGGCAGGCCATTCTCTTGGCTGTATAAACCATCAAGTTACTTTGCTGAAACCAATGGAACAGGATTATCCCGAAATAGCCCGGTTTAAAAGAACCTTCTCAGGAGAAGAGCTTTCAAAAGTAACTGCGGCCCTCGAAGAGTTCTTTCAGATCAGTATCCGGCTGGCCGCAGCCGGCTCCATGCGTTTTTCCGGGAATATCGAAACTGCAGAGGCTGAAACGGCTGTCCGGATCATTTGCCTTTCACTGGACCTCGACTATTCGTTCAATTCCAACAAAAACATAGTTATCAACAAAAAAATGTAAAGCAATGAAGACAAAACTAAAAACAATGTCCGTTCTTCTGTTCGCATTGATCGCGGGAGCGTTCACTGCCTGCACGGAAGATGAAGGTTTGAACAACCGCGCCAAAGGAACCGTTTCGGTGTTGCTGACAGATGCTCCTTTCCCTGTCGACATGGTCGCAGAGGTTAATATTCTGATCGATGGGATTTCCATCCGGAAAGATGAAGATCCTGAAGTTAAGGACACTTCTCAATTTTTCCTGATCTCCGAAGAAACTCAGGAACTCAACCTGCTCGACCTCAGGAACGGAATTACCGCACAAATTGGCGAAGCTGAACTTGAAGCCGGAGTTTATGATCAAATCAGGCTTCATATCGTTGAAGCAAATATTGTTCTTAATGATGATGAGCAGACGGTTTTTGACCTGAAGATCCCAAGCGGAACCAGCAGCGGACTGAAGATCAACATTGTGAATGGACTGGAAGTTACCGGTGGCAGCATGAACACCCTCATCCTCGATTTTGATGTCAGCAATTCGTTTGTTGTACAAGGTAACGTCAAATCACCTAAAGGGATCAAAGGTTTTATCTTTAAACCCGTTATTCGCGCAACGGCAGAAGATATCAGCGGCAGTATTGAAGGTGTGGTCACCACCGGGGAAGCGAACACGCTCTTGCCCAATATTCCTGTTCAGATCCTTCAGTCCGGCGAGGTGATATCCACCGCGATCACCGGCGAAAACGGGTATTATGCCATTATTGGGCTGCTTCCCGGTGAATACGAAATAAGATCTGCGGCGGAAGGATATCAGGTGTTTGAACAAAGTGACGTATCTGTCGCTGAAAAACAGGCAACCGTGGTCGATATTCATCTGCTGCCTGCAGAAACGCCTCAACAAAACTAAAAGTAAAAAAACTATTTGGGAAGAAGATAGGTACTTGAATATCAAAGGCTGCCTCAAAAATTCTTTTTTTCATGTCGGGCAGAAGCGAAACAAAGATCGATTTATCATATGGAACTCCGCTTCAACATGAAAAACAGGTTTT
>CAZOYZ010000559.1:0-3645 GCA_964584045.1 uncultured Prolixibacteraceae bacterium
GGGAAAGCGGCGTACAGTAGGTTTTAAAGGAGGCATCGGTCCAGTTCCGCTGGTCTTCCATCTCGAAAACATCGCCGTCAAAGTACAACCGTGCATGGATTTCAGGCCGGGGATCCCATTCTAGTTCCCGGATCTCTTTTACCGGTTGCTCCGGCGAGATGTATTCCGGGAAGCGGAACGTTTCACTGCTGTTATCCGGATGCAGCACCTTTGCCGGTTTCCCGGCACATTCGCGGAGAGGATGCAGCACGCAGATGCCGATCCGGTTTTTGAGGAAGCTGCTGTTGGCCATGCCCGATACGGCAAAACTTATCCGGTCCTGCTCGCCGGTTATGGAAATCCGGGTACTGAAATCAATGTCATGCTGAACCGATTCTACCGTCAGCTGTACCTCGAATCCACCGGCTTTTTGTTCCAGCTTTTCCTGAACAATGCGGGAGGGGACAGTTCCCCAGTTCCGGTCGCGGACCGCGAAATACATCATCCGGACAATTTCGGTGTCACCGATTTTCAGCTTCCGGATCGCGCCGTCCTGATAAAGCAATTGAAAGTGCCCGCTTTGAAGGATTTTTTCTGCCAAGATTTTACTCAGTTAAATTCGTCCATGGTAATCAGCCGGCCTGTTTCGGCTGACTCATAGGCCGCCCAGACCAGCCGCACGGTTTCAAAGTTGTCAATTCCGGTGGTTTCTGCCTGTTTTTTCCCCAGCATATCGTCCAGAATATTTTGATTGACGGGTATGCCGCTCTCATGGTTCACGATGTAATCGGGATCGGCCCATTCGTAGGCCGGGAAGCTGACGGTTTCAGATGTTGTTCCTTCCCTGGTCGTGGTGCGGATCTCCCAGTTTGGCCCCAGCCACAGGGAGCCTTTGCTTCCCTCGGCCAGTATATGGACGGTGGTAAAGGTATCGTGTTCAACGATCGAAGCATACGAAAGCTCGGCAAAGACCGGCATGTTGTTTTTCATTTCCATCATCACGGCAGCGACATCCTCACCCTTTATTTTCGGATTGACCGTGCGGGTCTGGCACCAGATCTTGTTGACCTCGCCAAAGAGGAAGCGGCTCACGTCGAGTACATGCGAGCCCATATCGGTCAGGATAAACCGGTCGAGTTCCGCCAGAAAGGGCTGGTTGTCGAAAACCGGGAACCCGGAAAGGAATGACACCCGCGCCTTAAAAGGTTCGCCGATGACACCCGAATCCAGAATTTCCCTGAACCGTCGGATCGGCCGCTCCCACCGGTAGTTTTCGTGGATATAAAAATTGACACCGGCATCACGGGTAATCGCCATCATCTTTTTTGCCGTTTCAAAGTCGGACGCCATGGGTTTTTGGCAAATAATATTTTTCACCCCGTGGTCGATACACAGCTTTACAAAGGAGTAATGCGTGTCGACATCGGTAATGATGTCGACAAAGTCGGGTTTTTCGTTTCTGAGCAGTTCTTCTGCATCGTCGTAGGTGCGGGGAACGCCGAAGCGGGCTGCCAGCGCGTCGGCTTTTGCTTTTGTACGGTTGTAAAGCGCGACACATTTGGCGCCGTCAATCTCTTTCCAGGCCCCTAACTGAAAACGGGACCAGAATCCGCATCCCAGGATTGCAAATCGAAGTTTTTTCATGTTCAGGTGATATCGTTTACCTGTTCAAGTACGTTATCGGGCTCGAAGATTTTTTTCCAGTCATCGCGAAACAAAATGCTTCGTCCGCGTTCGATAGCCTTGTTTGCCGCGTCCGAAAAAACGGCTCCGGGGATTTCGCCGAAGATGACGGCCAACTGGATGTTGAGGTGTCCCAGCAGGAACGCCCGGGCCGCGTCGGCCGGAACGCCTCGTCTGATCACTTCATCCAGTCCTTCCTTCACGATGACCAGACAGGTCGACGACAGGGTTTCAACAAGCGCCGGTTCGAGCAGGGCCATTTGTTCGACCGTGATCCGGAATGCCTCGCTCACCGGGGCGTACATTGTTTTAGCCAGTTTTTCCCCGACCGCATAAACCGCTTCCTCCCCTTGAAGCAGGGTGCATACGATTGCCTGCCGGGCCAGGGTGCCGCCAAAGAAATCCTTTTGCGCTTCGGGCGCTTCTTCCCAGTTAAAAACGGAAGGATGCGCCGGATGTGAAATGAAGTAAGCTACATCTTCACGCTGGTGAAGCTTTCCGGCCATCGCCACTGCGGGATCGAGAAACACGACCACCGCACCGGGGCGCATTTGCGGAATGATCATTTCCGATACTTTCCCCAGCGCCACATCGGGAACGGCCAGGATGACCACATCGGCCTGCGGAACCACCTGGCTGCTTTCGGAGACCGAAACCCCGAGTTCCTTTAGCCGCTCCATCCCTGCAGGACTGATTTCGACGTACTGCATCTGATAGGCGGATGACCGCAGATTGCGGGTGAGACGGCAGCCCATTTTGCCACCGGCTCCTATTAACACGACTTTTTGCATCTTATCTTCTTCTTTTTAACAGGATTAGCATATCATGATCGAA
Organism: uncultured Prolixibacteraceae bacterium; assembly: GCA_964584045.1. Classification (GTDB taxonomy): domain Bacteria; phylum Bacteroidota; class Bacteroidia; order Bacteroidales; family Prolixibacteraceae; genus JBCFBK01. The sequence goes on from CAZOYZ010000559.1 coordinate 2,497, forward strand.
ATTTTGGGCGATCCGGATCCTGCCTCCATGGTTTTGGATGGCTGCCTTTTGATAGCTGTTGCTGACCGGATCAAACCATTGCGCGGTGTATTCATCGTTGCCCGGATTGAACAGTTCAATATCGGCCTTTTGGGGAATATAGGCAACGATGATGTGGTGATCGGGCGTTTTCAGCACAGAAACCCACTGGTTAAATGCCTTTTCACCCGGTTGTTCAACCAGAATGTCGTTTGCCGGAAAGAGGTTCCACCATTCCAGCTGCTTAAAGAAACCGGCCAGATAACCCATCTGAATACTTCCGGGAAATTCGATGCTTTTCCGCCATCCGGTCACACCTGCCTGATGGCTGTGGTTCAGGATCGGCTCGCCTTCGGCCAGCCATGGCCATACGCCGTTGGCCCCGTAAGTAATTCCGGCAACGGGAGTGGCAAAAAGGCTCCAGTACGAAGCATTTCGCACGTCCTGGTCGGTGATCTTAAAATGAATTTCCTCATAATTGGGTTCCATATTGATGTGGGGCATCGGTTTCAGCTTGCTCCACATTTGCGACATCGGCCCTTTATTAATCCAGTTCACGACTCGTTCGCCATTATCGTGGGACGATTGATACGCCATCAGGTTATACCAGTCTTCGCCGGCGTACAGCTCGCCGATCCATGAACTTCCCTGCGGATGCAGGGTAACTGGCGCATGATCGATGCCCTGGAACACCCGGCGTCCGATCTCTTTCCATTTGAGTTCCTGATCGCCGGTGTAGCGGCCGTCTCCGCCGAGCGCCCAGATCACCTGATTGCCCTGATAGCGGGCCACAATGTATTTGGCCAGGATAACAGCTTCTTCGAGCGGCAGCGTGTAACCCGGACTTAGATGGCGGCCGGGACCGCTGGGAAGCGCCCACAAAATGACCGGCAACACCACAAAGCCTTTGGCGTTCGCTTCATCGATGCGCTGATCGATCCGCTTAAAGAATTCCGGATGGATCCGGATGTATCCGCTGCCTTCAATAGCCGTTAAACCTTCTGCATTTTTATCGCAGCCCCGCCATTCGGTGGTAACGAGTTGGATCACGTTGTATTGATTCACTTTCCGCTGATCAAGGTAGTGCTGCCATTCTTCATCGGTCGATTTCAGGGCGCCGTTCCAGGCCGT
>CAZOYZ010000560.1:0-3643 GCA_964584045.1 uncultured Prolixibacteraceae bacterium
CGTTGGCTTCCGTTTTTGACACGACGTGCTTGTCTGCATCATAAATGACTTTCTCCCCGGGATTGAGGTCGACCGATTTTCCGCTTTCACCAGGCGAAAAGGTTATTTTACCGGAAAAGAGCGAAGCTTCTGTGGTTTTCGACCCGGGATAATGGGCGACATTGAATTTGGTGCCCAGCACGTTGACTTTTGCATCATCGGTTTCAACGACAAACGGATAACCGGGAGCATGATTGACTTCAAAATAAGCCTCACCGGTCAGACTGACTTTTCGTTCTTCCTTGTCAGGGCGATACTTCACGACGGTTTCGGCATTCAGCCAGACCAAACTGCCATCGGGAAGAGCAACTTTGCTTTGTTGACCCGCGCCGGTTTCTATTTCAACCCATCCGCTTTTGTAGTAAATGTTCGTTTCTGATACGATGTAAACTGACAACCCGGCGACAGCGATCAGGATCGCGATTGAAGCTGCAATTCTTGATAAAAACCAGGTCAATGATCTTTCTTTAGGTACTGATCTTTTTGAATTTAACCGGACCAGTAATCTTTCCCTGGCCGCGTTCAACCGCCCTGACGGCACTTCTTCGGCAGGGAGGTTCCAGAATGCCTCCAGGTAATCAGCAAATGAAGCATTCCTTTCTGAAATGTTTTTCCATGGGGAAATCGCATCCGCTTCGTTTTTTTTTGCGGCTTTAAGCAAGATGCGGGCTAATATCAGGGAAATGTCCATTTTAATGCGCTGTTTTAAACTTCGGGATAAGGACAATTTTTTCCTGAGATTTCCCCAAAAGAAATCGAATTATTTTTGAAAAATTTTAACATGAATTCATAAATGGTTCAATTGCAGACTATAACGCAAGTAAAAAAGTCATTAGCCCAGGCGAATTTTTAGGATTGGAAAGATCGATATGAAGTTGGTCTGCAATTTTTCTTACCGCGATAGCTACCTGGTTGTCGACTGTTTTGACAGAAATATTCAGGATCTGTGCCACTTCATTCCGGGTAAGTCCGTCTTCCCGGATCAGCTTGAAAATGATTTTGCATTTGGCGGGGAGTTGGCTCACCGCTTCTTGAAGGGCCTCAAACAGCTCATGCTCGATCAGTTCGGTTTCTGCCGATGCCTTGTAACCGGACAGCCGGACATGCGCGTTTTCGAGCATATCGAAGTGAAATTTTTGCTTGTCTTTTAGAACGTTGATGGCTTTGTTCCGTACGGAGATGTACAAATACGTTTCAATATTGTTGATGGTATCTGTTGTTTTTCGTTGCTCCCACAGTTTCAGGAACACATCCAGAACAATTTCTTCGGATAATAATGCTGACCGGAGGATGGTCGTCGCAAACTGGGTTAACCGGTGATAGTAGTAATTAAAAAAATCAGTAAAAGACTCCTGAGAGCGTTCTTCTCTAAACCGGATAAATTTATGTTTTCCTTTATGTTCCAATATCACCAGGTATTTACTGAAGTGCAAGTTTAAGAATTATTGAAGAAATTACACGATAAACTGTCAACAAACAATGATGAGACTTGTCTGTATTAAGCAAACGGAAATTATTGGCGGCAACTTTTATTTTCTTTTTATTTTTCTTTTGAATTCTTTTGCTAGATAAAGCTGAAATAATTCTTCTGTCGTTATCGTCTGTTTAAATCCTTTATCACGAAGTCCGTTTATTAAACGTTTATCTCCGGACCAAAGCTTACATCTCAATTGAATTGAAAGCCCAACAAACAATAAATCATCGCAATCTATGTCACGTGTTAGTTCCTCTGCTGTATTATAATTATCAGAGTTTATTAATAACTGATTTACAAGTCTTATTTTCGATTTTATTAATCCGTATATCCTTAAGTAATCAATACGACTTAATCCGCTTATTTTTAAGATCTTGTCTTCATGATTGTGAATTTCGTCCTGGAGTTGGTCAATAGAAAAGAACGTAAAATATTTTGACCCGTTAAGAACTATTTGCCCGATCTTACTTTCCGGATTCAGAATTGCACTAAAAACAATATTAGAATCGATTACGAAATTCATTGTCAAATTTGTCGTCTGGATTTTCTAATCTTTTCCATCATTGACCGATTAACCTGTTTGGCTAATTCATCAATATCCTTTTGTTTTGCTTTTGACTTAGAAACCAATTCTTTATATTCTAAATAATCCAGCATATCCTGTAAATCGGATGTATTTGTTTGGGGAGATAATCTCACCAATATTTCATTATTTTTACGTTCAACTATCATTTTATCCAAGTTTTTCTCAAAGATACGATTTTTACAACATTCATTGTCAAATCTATCGTCTGGATCTCCTAATCTTTTCCATCGTTGACCGAATAAACCTGTTTGGCTGATTCATCAATATCCTTTTGTGAATATTGGAAATAGTAGTACCTTGGTACTCAGAAAATAAAGGATGTGATGATTGAAATTAAAGGAGTTGACCCGCGAATGATAGCAAACAATCTGACACCGTTTGAACCAACACATCCGGGTGAATTGATTAAGAGTGAACTGGAATGCCGCGGCATTTCTCAACGCAAACTTGCTGCACAAATAGGTGTTTCTTATACGCTTTTTAATGAAGTGTTAAACGAGAAACGTTCGGTCAACACAGAACTTGCTTTGCTTTTGGAAGCGGCACTCGGTATTAGCGCGGGTTTGTTCGTGCGGATGCAGGCAAGCTGCAATTTGCAGGTGGCGCAAAAAGACAAAAGGTTACTTTCGCGACTAAACGAAATACGAAAAGCGTTGGCAGCGTTGTAAAGTAAAGCAGTAAATAGAAAAAGCGCTTAAAATTATGGAGGAATACCACCATGAAAGAGGGGAAAAATAAGAACATAACCACATTAGATGAAATCCTCGATAATAAATATGGGAAGAGGGGAGTAGCCAAACGGGAAAAATGGGAACAAGAGTTTGAAGCATTCAGACTTGGAGTTTTATTGGAAGAAGCCAGGATTAAACTTGGAATGACCCAGGAGGAACTTGCAGAAAAATGCGGAACGAGTAAATCTTACATTTCAAGAATAGAAAATAATGCCTCAGATATCCGGCTGTCAACGCTGATGAAAATCATACAGCAAGGGCTTGGCGGACATCTGAAGCTCACGCTCCAATTGGAGTGATTCGGAAATACACTGTCTTTTTTAAGCTTTTATGATGAAGACAAACAATCACAAAATAGTAGATTATGCTGCCGTTTTAAATGCCAAATTCGGCAAGCCCGGTACTCCGTCAAGAATAGAAGCTGAAGAAAAAGCATGGTCTTTCTATACAGGAAAAATAATAGAAGATGCCCGCAAACAGGCAAATATAACGCAAGCTGAACTCGGAAGGCGTATCGGTTCGGACAGAGCGTATATTTCAAGAATAGAAAGCGGGAAAATTGAACCCAAAGTTTCTACTTTTTACAGGATCGTCAATGCATTAGGAATGGACGTCGAATTGTCAATGCCTGTTTGATTCAATTCATACTCCTCCGAAACAATTTTTTGAAAGCTTTTATGATTGTCCGATCCATCGCTGATCTATCGGTGCTCCTTCGCTGATCCCTGGGTGGGGCTGTGTCCTTTGATATATTCCATGTGTCCTTTCCTAAAATTACTATACAGTTTTAAGATTCTTGACTGGAATAGCTAT
>CAZOYZ010000561.1:0-3631 GCA_964584045.1 uncultured Prolixibacteraceae bacterium
GCGCTGGTAATGGCCAGCCAGTTGTTTCTGCCCTGTTCTTTCCGTTCGGGCCTGGCGGGGACGATGATCCGGCTTCCCGGTTTCACCGCCGGATAGTCTTTCAATAAAAATCCCCTGGTGACCTGGGTCGTCCCGTTGCTGTATATCACATAGGCTTTACTTCTTTTGGCGTTGGAGCTGAAACCCCCGGAGCGGTACACATAGTATTTCAGGCTTTTGCCCTTTTCCCAGGCCAGTCCGATGGGATTGAGCACTTCTCCGTTGACCCAGATCTCCTCCGACTCCATGGGGATCGTGATTTCGTCAGCTTCTTTCAGAAAATAGTCGTACGACGAGCGGGGCTTCTCCAGGATGCTTTTCAGCCGGAGTTCCAGGTTGGCGTACCGTTGGGTGGTGTCGACCCGGATCGTGCTGTCCAGGTTCGACTGCAGCGACCGCATCACGGCGAGCTGGTCCAGAAGCTGCCCGTCCAGTTGCCGTTTTAGCTTTGCGCCCTCCGCAAACGCGTAAGGGGTGATGCCCCCCGCCCGTTTCACCAGGTCGGAGATGCGTTCATTTTTGTTGCTGATGCTGTATTCTCCGGGATATTTGACCTCACCCCTGATGAATACGGTCTTTTGTTTTTCGTAGGAGGGCGCTTTGCGGATATAAACATGGTCGAATGGCTCCAGCTTAAAATTCGCATCTTCGCCGTTCAGTTGCAGGTTCCTGTCGATTGTGAACTGATGGAGGCCCGCGATCTGGCTGTTGATGATGCCTGCCTCGCCCGGCGAATTACGCCTGGCTACCTCCACATACGACTCGCTGGCCGCTTCGGTCATGCCGCCCGCCAGGAAGATCAGGTCTTTCAGGCTCATGTTCCGCTTAAAATCATACTGGTCCGGCCTCATCACCTCCCCGGATATATGCACCGTCGGTTTTTCTCCGATGCCCGAAATGCGGCGGATGATCACCTGGTCTTCACGTTGCAGGGGAATATCGGCCTTCCCCTGCACCACTTCTTCCACGTCGAACGCGATCGTGGTGGGGTAAAGCCGGTCGTCGAGGCGGATGACCAGCCCGCGCGGGGAGAAATAATCCTCCCGTAGTCCCCCCGCTTTTCGGATGAGCTGCGCAAGGGTCATTCCTTGTTCCAGGGCGTAGGATCCCGGGCGGAAGACAGCTCCTTCGATGGTGAGCCGGTTCTCAAAACGATTGATGACCTTTTCGGCCCGGACGAGATCGCCGTTTTGCAGCCGGAAGGCACTGAACTCAGATTGGCCGATATCGATGAGCCTGTATTGTTCTCCGGTGAAACGGGTCACCCGTAAACGGGAGGCCGAGGCACTTTCGTCAAAGCCTCCTGAATAGCGGAGCAGATCGCTCACTGTTTCACCTTCCTTCAGTTCAAAGATGGCTCTGCGCTTGAACGGACCCACGGTTTCCACCCGTTTCTGATAAACAGGGATAAACAGGATGTCCTGGTTCCGCAGCGGAATATTGGCTGCCGTATTGGCGTTGATGAGGTAATCATAGACGTCGATGGTGGCGAATACCTTGTTGTCGCGGATCACATTGATCTGGCGGAACGAGCCGTTCTCGCCCGGGCCGCCCGACAGGTACAGGGCATTGAACGCGGAGGCGGTTGCCGGCAAGGTGTAGGTGCCGGGAGCGATGGCTTCACCGATGACATTGACCTTGATCGACCGTGGATTGTTGACGACGACATCGGCAAAGGTGGCAGGGGCCGGTCCTCCCATAGCGTCGTAGATGGCCGTCAGGCGTTTGAGGATCAGTTCTTTGGCTTCCGAATAGGGCATGTTGGCCACCTGAATGGGACCCAGGTCCGGTATGTAAACAGAACCGTTGGCATCGACCCGCAGCGTATAGGTGTGCTGGCTCGCTCCCCATACGCGGATGACCACCTCATCGCCGGCACCCAGGGCATACCCGGGAGGAACCGGGATATTGACCGACGGCTCAAAGGTGAGATTCTTTTTGTTGAATAACTGAAAGCCAAAGAGCCTTTTTGTTTTTTCGGGGATCTCCATCTCTTTCTTTACCTTCGCGGAGTCTGCTTTTGTAAGCAGGCTTGAATCTTTCGGACTGCCCGTCAGAAAGGACTCTTCTCCCTGCCTGTTCATTAACGTGTCGGCTTCGCCCGCCTGCACCTGCCTGATCCGCCGGGTGATCTGGTCGATCTGCTGCGGTGTGGCACCCCGGGCTTTGGCCAGTCCGGCCGCCTGTTCGAGGGTTAACCCTCTTGAATTCATTTCACGGATGAGCTGCTGTATCTGTTCATCGGTCAGTTCTTCGATTTCAATGTCGGTGATTTCCCGCTGGGCTCTCAAAGGGGAGTATGGTCCCGTGAGCAATATGAATAAGAAAAGACTTAAAATCCGCATCCGCATCATTCTTCCTTTTTTACCTGTTTTTATTAATTAACTACTTTTGACCGCAGTTATTATCTGTGGCCGGCACTTCTTTCGTATTTTTGAGCGTAAAATCATTATTGAAATAAAATTCAAATGGGAAAAACCGCATTGATTACAGGTATCACGGGCCAGGACGGCGCATACCTGGCAGAATATCTTTTAAAAAAAGGCTACCTCGTCCACGGGCTGAAAAGGCGTTCGTCGCTCTTCAATACCGACCGGATCGATCATCTTTACCAGGACCCCCATGTGCAGGACCGGAACCTGATCCTGCACTACGGCGACCTGACCGACAGCATGAACCTGACCCGGATCATCCAGGAGGTGCAGCCGGACGAGATCTATAACCTGGCGGCGATGAGCCACGTCAAAGTGAGTTTTGATACGCCCGAGTACACGGCCAACGCCGACGGGATAGGCACCCTGCGCATCCTGGAGGCCGTGCGGCTGCTCGGACTGGCAAAAAAGTCGCGCATTTATCAGGCGTCGACCTCCGAGCTTTACGGCCTGGTGCAGGAAGTGCCTCAAACGGAGACCACGCCGTTTTATCCGCGGTCGCCGTATGCGGTGGCCAAGCTTTATGCCTACTGGATCACGGTGAACTACCGGGAAGCATACGGGTTACACGCCAGTAACGGGATCCTGTTCAACCATGAGTCCCCGATCCGGGGCGAAACGTTCGTCACCCGCAAGATCACGCGGGCCATCAGCCGCATCGCCCTGGGAATGCAGGAAAGGCTTTTCCTGGGAAACCTGTCCAGCAGGCGCGACTGGGGGCATGCCAAGGATTATATCAAAGCCATGTACCTCATCCTTCAGCAGGAACAGGCGAACGACTATGTCATTGCCACGGGGATCACCACGCCGATACGCGATTTCGTAAAAATGGCCGCCGCCGAGATCGGCCTGGAGATCACGTTCAGGGGAGAAGGCACCGGCGAAAAAGGATATTTAACCGCGATCGATGAAACCGTCTTTACGGAAAAAGTGGGAGAGCAGTATGTGGCGAACATGAAAGCGCGGATCCGTTCGGGCGAAAGCGGGAACATCGGCGCCGGCGGGAGCGATCCGGGCAGTGGCCGGAATGAAGGGATTGCCGTGGCGGTCGATCCGGCGTATTTCAGGCCTACAGAGGTGGATCTGCTCATCGGCGATCCCACCAGGGCGAAGACCGTGCTGGGCTGGGAACCGCAATACGACCTGAAAGGCCTGATCAC
>CAZOYZ010000562.1:0-2387 GCA_964584045.1 uncultured Prolixibacteraceae bacterium
TAACTTCCTCTTCCGGATACACCCAGACCGGCCAGTGATTCACATAGGCTGTGCCATCAACCGAAAGCCGGATGGTCAGCGATGTGGCCTCCTTTACCGGGTTCAGCGGGATCACGGCCTTTGCAAGCCGGTTGGTTCCGCCATCGGGAATATCGGTTGTGAAGGTCTCTGCATGAAGTGTCTGCCCCGTATGGGTAAGCAGCTCCAGCCTGAGCTTGCCGGCTTTCACTTCCCGGTAATAATTGGCAATGCCAAGCTCCAGCTTCAGGCTGTCCGAATTCCGGTAAACAGCTCTGTCCATCCAGATCAGGGGCACCACTTCAGAACAGAATTCCCGGAAGCCGTCCGGCCTAATAATTCCTTTTGATTCCCAGAACGCATTGAGCAAGCCGACCAGGGCTGTTCCCTGACCCGGGAAATCCTGCAACTGAAGAAGCTGAAAGCCGCTGATACCATCGGTTTTCAGTGCCCGCTCAATTTCTTCCTTGTAAAGCAAAGCGGCCAGTTTTCCGCTGGCCATCAGATAGTCACCGGCCAGGTGCAGCAAATCTTTTTGCTGCAGATCAAGCTTTACCGCCTTAAAGTTGAGCGGATCGAGCACTCCGGTATAACGGTCAATCTCTTTTAAATCGGGGAAAACCGAATATTGCCCGATCTCATGTGTGATCAGCGGAACCTGCAAATGGTTCACCGCCTTTGTGTAATCGGTATTGAAGTTCGGATATTCCGCGTCAAACACACCTTGTCCCCTCACCCACCCGCTGTCGGTGTATTGCGTGATCAGGAAGTCGTCGACGGGCTCCGGGAACTTACCGTGCCCTTCTTCAAAGGTGAACGAACTTGTCGTATACAGATGGCGGCTATCCTGTTTTTTTAATTCGTTTACCAGATTGTGAAGCCTCGGAAAGTCGCCCTGCAGTTCATTTCCCATCGTCATCAGCCAAAATGAAGGATGGTTGCCATACTCCTGCACAATGCGCCGGGCTTCCGATTCAATAAAGCGGGCCGAACCTTCATCCTCCCCGAACGCCGTATTCCAGTTGGGAAGCTCCACCTGAAGGTAAAAGCCTGCCTGGTCGGCTGCTTCAAATGCAGCACGCGGCGGACACCAGGAATGAAAGCGAAGGTGATTCAGACCGTACGACCGGGCGGTTCTGAAAACGTTCAGCCATTCCTCAGTGCGAACCGGAGGGTGTCCTGTGAGCGGGAAAATGGCGCATTCCAGGTTGCCGCGCAGAAAAAGCGGCCTCCCGTTCAGCATCAGTTTTTGCCCTTTCGATCGGAGGGTGCGGAAGCCAAAAACATCAACCGAGCCGGCCCGCGCCTTTCCTTTGTGAAGCAGCGTCGTAGTGAGTTCGTATAACTCCGGCGAAAATTCATCCCAGTTGCCCGCGGCTTTTTTCAGATCGATGGCATATTCGCCCTGCGGATCCCGTTCAAATTCCGCTTCGGCAAGAAGTACACGCTGCTGTCCGGACCGGACTGTCAACCTGACCCGGTCATGTTCAATGTTTTCACCGTCAACGACTGCCCGCACATTTCGGCCGTCGGCACCTGCAAAAATCTGAACCCGGGTTGACCCGGCATCACTAAACCGGATACCGAAATCGCCCAGGATGCCGTTCCACATGATCTGAGTCTCGTTGGTATAGGCATGCGCCATATCATTCCGGTTCAGTTCAAACTGTTTTGAATTGTCAATGCAGATCAGTAACTGGCGCCTTCCGGGCGACAGGAACGGGCTCAGGTCATAACGATGCGGTACGGAGAGGGAATTCTCCGATCCGACCTTCCTGCCGTCCACATAAACGGTCGACTTCCAAAGCACGCGCTCAAGTGTCAGCTCTGCTTTTTTCCCCGCTGCGTTGCGGGGAATGTCGATCGTTTTCCGGTACCAGGCCTTACCGATATAGCTGTGCTTTCGCTTCAGATGCAGCATGACCTCCCGCTTCATCTCCGGCTCCATCTCCGGCGGCGTTCCGATCTCCGCCTCGTCGAGCGTTCCCGGCAGCTTCACGCTCAGGTTAAAATCGAGCTGGGAAGGATCAACACCGGCCGAATCGAGGCAAAGCTCCCACTTCCCCGCCAGCGAAATTACCAGATCCTGATCTTTCTGTCCCCGGGTAAGCAGGAAAGAAAAAATAAAAAAAGCAACGAATGCCAAACGTTTTGCCACCTGGCCGGTGATATCTCTTCTCTTGTAATGTCTCATGTTGGTTTTATTTTCAAACAGCTCATTCATCATCTCCACTTCCACGTCTTCATCAGGATCAAAAGCTTTGCAGACAGCCCGTCCTTCCGGCAGCACCGGAACTGCCGCCGGCCTTTGTGCTTTATTGTAACTGAACACAAAGTGTCATTACGGAACGCGCCGGCACCGCAATCTT
>CAZOYZ010000562.1:2487-3626 GCA_964584045.1 uncultured Prolixibacteraceae bacterium
GACTCTCTGTAAAAGCCATCGTGTTTGAGCGTTTCGGCATCAGGATGGTTAGGCCCGTTAATGCCGATGTTGCCGTTATCGAGAAAAACAAGCCCGTCTTTATAGTTATATTCCGACAGCGCCGTCCACCATTGCCACGACCGGGCATTGGCCAGGGTCAGGTCGAAATGGATCACACGCGCCACATACAAAGCTGTGTTCATCGTCAGGTCCCTGTTCCATCCGCCGCCAATCTCATCGGTATTTTCCAAAACACAGAATTCCGACTGCCAAAAGGCCGGTGATCCCGGCGCCGATGCCAGGGTCGCAGCCAGTTGCCGACGCGTACTGATCAGCTTCTGGTTGGGAAAAGTCGTGAAATAACTGTGCCCCGAGATCTGATTTGCCACGTTCGGCAGGCCTGCAACTGAATTGGCCGAAGCCGGCCTGAAAAAATCATCGATCTGATGGTCCCGTCCGGCCTTGTTCCCGGCATACAGGAAGTCGAGCGAGCCGGCTTCGGCAATCACGACCTGCGTGTTCAGGTTCTTTTCCTTCAATTTAGATGAAAGATGGCGCGTCAGTCCGGCTACTTCAGCATTGGTGGCCGGCGTCCCCTCCTGCCCGTCGCCCGTCCAGGCCCACTGCGGCTCGTTCACCGGGCTAAGATAATGAAAGGGCGTGCCCTGCTGATTGAAATGCTCGCACACAGCAACCAGAAAGTCAGCATAGTCGTCCATTTTATCCGGCTGAATATTCATACTGCCGTCGGCAGGGGCAGTGGCCTTTCCGTTCTTTGAGAACTGAACCGGCGGAGCAATGGTAAAGGCCAGGAATTTCTCCACCCCCCGCTCTTTCGCTGCATTTAAAAACCATTGCTGTCCCTGGTGCTTCGTCCAGTCGTACGTACCATCAGGGTTAAGAAAGCACTCCGCCCTCCGCCAGTCGCTTACAATTCCGCTGGCTGCTCCCTGTTCAGTACTTCCGGCTCCCAGGTAAAAGCGCCACAATGACAATCCGATCCCTTTCGGCGAACCATCCTGTTTCAGTTCCTGGCTGAAAAGCAAATCGGCAATCGCCTCCTTTTTGTTTTCGGGCCAGTTCTTCCCCACAAACTGGCAGCGCCAGGCATCCGACGCTCCAAACCCGTCAATTTCCTG
>CAZOYZ010000563.1:0-3604 GCA_964584045.1 uncultured Prolixibacteraceae bacterium
TAATGAAAATACTAAGAGCAATCGGCGGACAAATACAGATAAATCCAATGACTGTTCCAAAAACGCACCACAATCGGGCAAGCTGCTCTGCCAATAAGTAAGGGATACCCTACTATGTCTCTCCAACCATCCGGAAGGTATAAGCATTGAATGAGAAACGAAGCCGTCATTTTCATTGGCGGCTTCCGCTTTAGATGGGTTCACGCTCCTTCGATCAGAACCGGAATGCCATGCTGTGATAACATCTGCCTCGGCGAACCTGTCGTTTTTTCCTCCGTTTCCGGCCTTTACCTGTTTTTCGAGGTAACCGATGACGGGAGACCCGGCAATAAAGGAACTAATAGGTGCGATATTTGTCTTTACAAAAGCCAGAACCTGAAAAATGATTACCTTTAACTCTGAAGTTAACAAGAATAAAACGTAAAGCAGAAATGCACAGCAGTGATCTGGTTTTCGGCGTGCCGGCGGATATCAGCCTTGCAGAACAGCAGGGATGGTAATCGGGTCAATATATATTCATTATCTTCTCATTCCCATGCAATTGTCTGATTTTAAAACGTATTATTGCAAATAAATATAATCCAAAGTAAACCAACACAGCCCGGGGATAGGATCTTTAAATAACCGGCGAGCAGTCCTGAGATCTCTCATCCAATAAAGGGCTATTCAAAGATTCAGCCATGAAAAAGAAATTCTCAATCGTCCTGACGATGGTAATTTTGGCTTTGGCAGGTTGTTATTACAATCCCTCGGGCGAGCACTTCGAGGAACTTGATCAAACCGGTCATCTGCCATATGTTGAAGTAGAACTCAATTTCGATACCGATACCCTTTACATCAGTAGCGATGAGTGGATTTATTTCCGTTACACAAAAAGCGGCAATCAGGTAAACTGGGCAAGGTTTATCGTCGATGGAGAGGAAACAAGCCCTAACAACGAACAGCAGGGGGGAATTGAATTGCGCTGGTATTTCCTGGCGTCTTTGGGAAGTGAACATACACTTAGCTTGCAGCTTTTCACCCACTCGGGAACGGGAAGCATTGCCGACAAAAGCGGTGTTGAAGGTTTTCTGATGCAAAAGGACTGGATTCTAAAAGTCGTGGACGAATATGAAATGGGACCGTCAATTGTGGATAGCTCCTTCCAGAACGGATTACTAAAACTGACCTGGGAAGAATACAAGGGACCAAATTTTGAAAGCTACCAAATATATAAATGGGTGCAACCCACCGCTCTTCCCGATCAGTTGGTTGCTACCATTACCGATCAGCACCAGACTTCAGTGACCGATCCGAATTACCACGGCGAAAATTCGATGTATTATGTACGGGTAAACGACCGGTATCGTGGAAATTCACTTCAGATAGAAGGACCGCTGCCCGCAGTAAACGCTACCAATAATGCGCAGGGCGATATTGTGCTGCACTGGGAAATACCTAAGTTTTGGGCCGCACTAAAAGGATACCGGATACTGGATGATGACATTTCGTGGACCAATACGGGATTCGTTCCCCTTTGCCTGATCGACAATCCCCGGCAGGATTCGATAATAATACCGGACCCTTATTTCGCTCATGAATACGATTTCTGGTTACAATTAGATCCTAAAGGCACGGCTTATCTCGAAAACCTGAGCCGCCCGGTATTTCTGGCAACACGAACGAAAGCAAGCTACGGAGCCCAATCGCCAAAGTTTGCCTGGGCGCAAACCGGCATTGAAAATAAAATTTACCTGCTGATAGCCGGTGCCCTGAACATTTATGATACAGAGACTCTGAAAATAAGCGTCCCGGACAACATCCCCTCGCTTTTCCGATTTCAAGTTTCAGCAAACAACCGCTACCTGGCCGGAAGGGGCAACACCAGCAACAATGTTTTTCTGTTCGACCTGAAACATCCGGAGAACAATAAAATCATTAACATGGACAGCAAATTCCCGGATTCCGGGCACCTGGTTTCGGTATCGGATAAGGGAACGGGAATCGTACTCTCGGGGCAAAAAGCGGTTTTGTACGATTACATCAATGAGCAGGTGCTGGCTGAAGAGCAACTCCCTTACAACGGCCTTTACAGAAACCATCTGTCGGGAGACGGTAATTATTTTACACTCGACACTTACGGAGGTTATAACTGGTACACCTGCGAAAACAACACCATCACAGAAATGGCAAACATTAAAAGCGAAGAAAGTGGAACATTATTTTCGGATTTTGTCCCTGGTGAAGCAACGCGACTGCTGGCAGCTTCGTCCGGCCATGTGAGTATCTACGATTGCAAGACACAGCAATTGCTGCATCGTTGGGAGTTTGCTTCGGATGTTGAAACGACGGTGTATCATGTGGTAAAAAGCAGTGGAAAGCTTTTTATCAGCGAAGGGGAAGATCTTGTTTTGCTCGATTTAAAAACCGGGGAGCGTACCTTTTTAGGCAAAACTACTAACAATAACAAGTGGAGTCTGGTGTATAACAACGGACAAATACTGTGGAGCGAAGGAAGAAGACTGGATGTAAGCGCTAAACTTTAACTAATATGAAGAATTTATTGAAATATACTGCAATCGTATTTACGATCTTCCTTGTGAATACTGCCAATGCACAAAAATTCCTGTTAGGCGCCGGAGGAGGTTATGCCACTTTCAGCATGAGCGATACCAAAGACTATAACCATTCGATACAACAGAACCTGCCTTTTACTCCCGTTCTTACCGATGACTTTCCGGGCTGGCTTTTTTTTAATGCGGAAGCATTGTATAGTTTTCCAAAGGTTTTGGCTGCCGGATTAAAAATTTCCACCACATCAACAGGTTCACGGCTCCACCTCGCCGATTATTCGGGTGAATACACTTTCGACAACCAACAGAAGGGATGGTTTCCCGGAGTAAGACTACTGCTGGGGAAAGCTCCCGGCAGACAGAGCGGCCCCTGTTTCTCGCTCGAAGGAGGCATGGCTTTCAGTTCCATGAACTTCGACGAAAAAATAGAATTGTTTGATGAACATACAAATGACCATGCGGAATTTCGCGCCTGTGGTTTTTATGCGCAGCCCGGTTTAAGTTACCTGCAACACGTAGGTGAACACATCATCCTTTCCGCTAATGTTTCCTATTACCTGGACTTTGAAAGCGGGTATTTTGTGAGGGGGCACAGTGACCAGAAAATCAGGAACAACGACACGGGAGAAAAGATAAAGCCAGACTGGAATGGGTTACGCGCGGGTTTCGTTGTTTACTGGAGCTTCTAACGCAGGGTTCCTTTGGATTGCAGTTCCCGTGGAAGCGAATAAATCTCCATAACTCCATTCCGGACAATTTGGTAATTAGTTCCGAAACCTTAATGAGAACTTCTCAAAGCCTTGATCAGAACCTTCCGAAGCCTTAAACCGTCAACCAACATACGTTTTAAGTATACCTTACCCAACAAAGCATCCCGCTCTTCTTTCTGTTGTAAAACAACTGATTTCATTCAGTAAATTATCTGTATTGAACAAATTTAGGCTTTTTTATTCAACACACAAAAATTTATCTGGTAGTAATCTCCGATCCTCCGTTGTTAATCCGGAGTACCTTAAACCGGAATGGCGTGATTCGCCCCGATGAGACTCTGT
>CAZOYZ010000564.1:0-3596 GCA_964584045.1 uncultured Prolixibacteraceae bacterium
AAATATTGCACATATTACCGGATGAATTACTTTTTAATTGATGATTTGGAAAACAGAGATCATGACGTGATATTCCGGGTGTTTTCTGAACCCTTCAATAAGAAAGCTATTCTAAAAGAAACATTACAGGAAGATTTTATAAAATATCCTGATAAATACAAAGAATACTGCTGGTATGTCGGGAAAATACTAATTGACGGTAATTTAATCCAATAAAGGGATTTTATTCATTAAAATGTCCATACAAAGAAGAACTAAACATAATTTACTTATCTAAAACAGTGAAAATGAAAAAAACAGTAATATTCTCCTTTTTCCTTTTTTTTCTCTTTACGGGCACTTTAGTGGTCCAGGTTTTCGGTCAGAACAGCCCGGGAACAATGAAGCTTCATTATTTACCTGTGGACGGGGGATATCAAATTGCAGGGAGTAATAATATCTTCAACAGAGGTTTATATGGCGGACATGAGAACGACTCCCTTACAGAGAAATACATCACATTTGCCGGCGATCAGCCCATTGTTTTAGGAGCCATCACCGACTGGAGGACAAGCGAGGCGTGCCTCCATGCCAAATGTGGTACCTTCATGATTGGCGTTGCATCAACTCCGGGAGTGAGCGCTCCGGTTTTCAATATTCCCGGCAAACGGGGAGAACGATATTCCCAATGGTTGCATGAAAATCAGGGTACAGTTGCAACCTACAAAAACGGATGGATGGAATATGAGATCAGTACCTTTTCACAGTGCTTCGCAAGAGTAACAGCGAAAATAGAAGTATTGCCGATTAACTCTGAAGATGGTTTTTTGGTACATATTCGAGCGGATACCGATCAGCGGGTGATCCTTGTTTTGGGGTTTGGAGGGATTACGGATTTCCTTGGAAGGTTTGAGTTCCCCTATGTCACGGAAAGGAACTTTTCGCCGTCGGATTGTTTGGGCAATGCGGTTACAATTGGAAAAAACAGTGCAGTAGTTAGCGGTGCCGGAGTAAACCCTTTAAAAACCACGATGCGGGTAGGCACGTCCTTCCCGGTTAATGTACAAACCGGAGACGCAAAAAAGGCTGAATATCCCGGGATCTTTCTTGGGAAGGACAGCGGAGCGATTGAGACCCCCATGGTAAAAATGGATTGTGTGATCGGACAGGGAAAAACGCTGGACGGATACGTTGTTGTTTTGAGGAATGCGCCGGAATCTGCACTGGATAAGTGGCTTTCACATCCCGACCCGGTCGCGTATTTGAAAAACGAAATCCATAATATCCGGTCGGCAATCGAAATATCTACTCCTGATCACATGTTTGATCTGTCGGTACCTCCCAGTGTGTTGGCCATGGATGCATCCTGGCATGACAAGTCTTTTTATCACGGCACCTATGCCTGGCATGCTCCTTATATGGGCTGGCGGTTATGGTACGGACCGACCGTACTTGGATGGCACGACCGTGTAAAGAAAGGATTCAAAACTTTCGCCGATTTGCAGGTTCCGAAAACAGGGAAAAAAGAAGAAGTTGTTTATAACGGAGGACAATACTCGAGGCTTAAAAACAGTTACGGGTTTCTGCCTGACATGAGTGACGGACGAAAGACAATTTTTTATAATATGCAGGAAGTTGGGGTCGATATGATCCTTCATCAAATCGAATGGACCGGAGACCTTTCTTATGCCAGTCAGGTATTTGATCACATTGCTGGCGTTTTAGACTGGGAAGAACGTATTTTAGATCCGGACCATGATCATTTGTACCAAAACTGGCTGAATACATGGGTCTCGGACGCACATTCCTACAACGGGGGTGGCTGTGCCCAGTCAAGCGCCTATAATTACCGGGCCAATAAGGTAATGGCAAACCTTGCTCTGAAGCTCGGACGTGACCCGGAACCTTTTTTAAGCCGGAGTAAGAAGATCCGGGAGGCAGTTCAGAAAACACTTTGGATCCCTGAAAAGGGTGTAGTGGCTGAATACATCGATGTGATCGGGAATAAACTCATTCATCCTTCTCCCGAACTCGCCACAATTTACCATTCGATCGAATCCGGAATTGTCGATCCTTTCCAGGCTTATCAGATGCTGGCATTTACTGAAAATGTACTTCGGAATGAGAAAACAAGAGCGAGGGATGGACGGTTGGTCTGGTCGTCGGACTGGTACCCGCAGAATTACTCCAGCTGCGGGTTATATACGGCAGAGAATATTCATCTGGCCTGGGCTTATTTTATGTGCGGACAGACACAAAAAGGGCATGAACTTTTAAAAGGTATCGTGGATGCCCATTTTTTAAGCAGCATGCCGGGAGTTGTCGGGCATTGCCTTGCCCCGGACGGATACAGTGGCGGCTCAACCGATTTTACGGACGTCAACAGTATGTATTTGAGACTGATTGTTGAAGGACTCTTTGGTATCCGGTTTAATCTCCTGGAACGTAAAATAACAGTCGCACCCAATTTCCCTTCAGAGTGGGAACAAGCCAGCCTGAAAATCGCAGATGCCTCTCTTGAATATCAAAGGAAAGGACAAAAGGAGATTTTTAATTTTCAAAGCAAAGCCCAGGCAAGCAGGACGTTTATGATCCCTCTGCGATCGTCAAAAATTGAGAGGGTGTTGTTGAATGGCGGTTCAACAGGATACCGGATCGAATCCGGAATTGGTTATTCCAGACTGATCGTTGAAAGCAAGCAATCCGGTAATAATAACCTCGAAATAAATTACCTGCCTTCCCCTGTTCCCAACCTGGTATATCAGAAGAATGTGCTTCAGGGAGAAAATGTGAATATTCAGGTAGACAAAGGGAGTATCACTGAAATGAAAGATCCTGCTGCCTGCCTTGCCAAATTAAACAGCAGCAGCGTTTCGGTCGGCGGAAAGATGACCGGAGAACCCCGTATGCAGACGATATTTGTTCATGTAAAGCATAATGACTGGGATGGATGGCTACCGGCAGAAATTACGGCCGGCAAAAAGCAGACTACAATAAAACCGGCGCCCGTTGCCGGGGGATATTATGATCCGGTTGATCTGTCTGAATATTTCAATATTTCCCTTGGCGAGATCCATAAACAGGAATACTGGAAACCACGGCCGGCGGGATACTCCATTATGGCCTGTCTTGACGGGAGGTTCGGATGGGACTGGAACCAGGCCGGAAAAAATAAAGTTGTTGTAGACGACGATCGTTTAAGGTCATCAGGAGGAAGATACATCACGGGCAGTGGCATTCCGTTTAACACGCCGGAGAAAGGGCCAAATGCAATGTGTGTTTCGGTTTGGGACAATTATCCGGAAGAGATGTCCTTTAATTTGTCCGGGAAAGGAAATGAACTGGCGGTCTTCTTTATAGGCGTGACGAATCCCATGCAATCACGTGTTGAAAATGCCCGGTTTACAGTTGAGTACCGAGATGGAACCAAAGAAAAAGTATCCCTTATCAACCCTGTCAATTTTGATGACTGGCTGGTAGCATCAGTTCAACAGGAGAATGAGACCGAATATTTCAGTGATTTCAATCATGGAATTGTCCGGCGTATTCCGCTTAATCCTGACAAAGAACTGAAGTCATTCCATGTCCGGGCTGTCGCCAATGAAGTGATCGTGGGA
>CAZOYZ010000565.1:0-3595 GCA_964584045.1 uncultured Prolixibacteraceae bacterium
CCCCGGGCAAGATCCGCATAACCCGTGTGGGATCCAACTTTGAGCGTGAGCCGCTGATCCGGCCGTTTGGTTTCAAGGGAGGATATATGTCCGAGATCTGGCAGTCGGTGAGTTACCTGGCAGGCGATTCGGGAAATCACGGCATTGGTTTATGCTCTCAGAGTGTACTTTGGTCGGATGCGGGCGTGTTTGCCACCCATTCCGAGAGCGGAGGAAACGCCCTGATGTACGCGATGACCGAGCGTGCGCTTCAGATGATCAACGGTCAGAGTTTTGCCTCTCCGGTTGAATTGCTCGACGCTGTCCTCCCTGATGTCTATGAGTACGGGAAAGCGGTCACTTCCAACCCGCATCTGAGAAAAACCTTTGCGCTGAATGCGCTGGTGGGTGTGGACAACGCGGCCTGGATCCTGTATGCCAGGGAAAACGGATTCACTGCCTTTGACGAAATGATCCCTGCAGCATTCAGGCCCGCGCTTTCACACCGGCATGACAGCGTGGCTGCGATCCCGCTGATGGCTTATGCCATTCCGGTGAATGAAATTGAAGAGGCGGTGGCGCAGGGATACTTTTTCATGAAGATCAAGATCGGTCAGCCGGGGACACAGGAAGAGATGCTGGAAAAGGACAAAGCCCGCCTGAGCGCGATTCATAAAGCCATTGGTCATATCCGCACGCCATATTCAAAAGACGGCAAACTGCCCTACTATTTCGATGCCAATGGCAGGTATGAAAAGAAGGAGACCCTGATGAAACTTCTGGATCACGCCCGAAAGATCGGGGCGTTTGAGCAGATCGCGATCATCGAGGAGCCGTTCCCGGAAGAGCTTGAACTGGACGTGTCGGACATCCCGGTGCGGCTGGCCGCCGATGAAAGCGCCCACACGGTCGAAGATGCGGTCGTGCGGATCCAGATGGGCTATAAGGCCGTTGCCCTGAAGGCCATCGCCAAGACGCTGAGCATGACCATGAAAATCGCCCAGGCCGCGTACGAACGGGATATCCCCTGCTTTTGTGCCGATTTGACGGTCAGCCCTGTGCTGGTCGAATGGAACAAAAATGTGGCCGCAAGGCTGAAATCCTTTCCCGGCCTGGGAGACCTTGGCCTGTTAGAAAGCAACGGGCACCAGAATTACAGGGAATGGGAGACGATGAAGAGCTATCATCCCCGCAAAGATGCCGGGTGGGTCAACGTGAAAGAAGGTCTTTATCATCTGGATCAGGAGTTCTACAGATCGGGAGGGGGTATTTTGGGCCCGATGCCGCATTATGAGAAGATGTTTGTCAAAAAACCAGTATAAACCTGTTTAAGCGAAGATAATGCGAGAAAAACAAATTAAAAGAGCGGCGTTGTTCGCCGGCGCCGCATTGGTTTTGGCGTCCGCATGCAAAACTTCCGACAAGGGAGCCGTGTACAAAGACCCGTCTTACACGGTTGATCAACGGGTAGAAGACCTTTTGTCGCGGATGACCCTGGAAGAGAAGATCGGGCAAATGAACATGCCGTGCGTGTATGTGAGCGAGTTGGGCAAAAGCATTGAAGAAAAAGCAGCAACCTGTAAAAAGCTTGCAGAAGGCGCCTTCATGGAAGACCTGGGGCCGATCGGAGGCTTTTTCACCCTGGCCAATACGATCCTGCATGAAGGATCGCAGCAGCAGGCCACGTTTTTTAATGAACTTCAGAAGATAGCGATAGAAAAGACACGTCTGGGCATCCCGCTTTTGCAGACCGAGGAAGGTACCCACGGACTCATGTGCACGGGAGGTACCATTTTCCCGGAAGGGCTTGCGATCGGGAGTACCTGGAATATGGAGCTGGTAAAGGACATTTACACGGTAGCTGCCAGGGAAGCACGATCGGTGGGTATCCACCAGTTGTTCACCCTGGTTGTAGAACCCAACCGGGATCCCCGGTTAGGGAGGAACCAGGAGGGATACAGTGAAGACCCCTATTTCTGTTCCCGAATGGCAGAAGTGATCGTGGGAGCCGTCCAGGGAGATGATATTTCGGCCGGTGACAAGACGGTGGCCGGACTGTGCCATTACCCGGGACAAAGTGAGCCGGAGAGCGGCATGGAACGGGGAGCGATGGAAATGTCCGAAAGAAAACTCCGGGAGGTTTTCCTTCGTCCGTGGGTTGCGGGGATCAAAAAGGCCGGGGCGCTGGGAGTGATGGCTACTTATCCTGCCGTGGACGGGATCCCGACCCATGGTTCCGGATTTTTACTGACAAAGGTATTGAGAGATGAACTGGGATTTGAAGGGCTGGTACTCAGTGAGGGAAGCGGGATCACGACCCTGGTTTACGAGCACCTGGCCAAAGACCAGAAAGAAGCCGGGGCGATGACCCTTCAGGCGGGACTGGATGTGGGGATATCGTTTGAGGAAGCTTTTCTGCGGCCGCTCGCGGAGAACGTCAGGGAAGGGAATGTCCCGACGGAACTGATCAACCGTGCGGTGAGGAGGATCCTGACGCTCAAGTTCAGGCTGGGACTGTTTGAAACTCCCTATGTGGATCCGGATCATGCCGGGAAGACCGTTCATACGCAGCAAAGCCGGGAACTCGCCTTGCAGACAGCCAGAGAAGGGATCGTACTGCTGAAGAATGAGAACAACCTCCTTCCGCTGAAAAAAGAGATGAAAAGGATCGCCGTGATCGGCCCCAACGCTGATGACCGGCTGAACCAGTTGGGCGACTATACGGCAAAAGTGGTTAGCCAGGAGATCAAAACGGTTCTGAAAGGGATCAAAGAGAAAGTTTCACCTGGTTCAAACGTGGAATATGTGAAAGGGTGCGCGGTGACCGGTGACAGCATCAACGAGCTGTCCAAGGCGGTCGATGCTGCCCGAAGAGCTGACGTGGCCGTTGTTGTGCTGGGCGAGAACGAATGGCAGGCGCCCGGAAATACCGGTACCAACGGGGAAGGGTATGATGTGGCCAACCTGGATCTGACAGGATTGCAGGAGCCGCTGCTGAAAGCGGTTTACGAAACGGGGACGCCAACGATCCTGGTGCTGATCAACGGCCGGCCGCTTTCCATTCGGTGGGCGGCGGAGAACATCCCGGCCATCGTGGAGGCCTGGATCCCGGGAGAAGAAGGAGGTGCGGCCGTTGCCGATGTGCTGTGGGGAGATTACAATCCTTCGGGGAAACTGCCTGTCACGGTGCCGCGCCATTCGGGTCAGCTTCCTGCCTATTACAACTACATGCCTTCGAAACAGGAGTGGAAGGATCATCACTGGGGAGCAGCCTACGCCGATATGCCGGCCAC
The DNA here is from genome assembly GCA_964584045.1 of uncultured Prolixibacteraceae bacterium. Classification (GTDB taxonomy): domain Bacteria; phylum Bacteroidota; class Bacteroidia; order Bacteroidales; family Prolixibacteraceae; genus JBCFBK01. Next base: position 3,273 of record CAZOYZ010000565.1, read on the forward strand.
ACCGCTTTGGGAATTTGGCTACGGACTCAGCTACACCACCTTCGAATACGGCAACCTGAAGATTGATCCTGTGAAGAAAGAAGCTGACGGAGAAATCCGCGTGAGCTGCCAAGTACGGAATGCCGGATCGTTGAAAGGCAGCGAGATCGTGCAACTATACGTGAAGGATGAGCTGGCCTCAGTGACCAGACCGGTCAAGGAACTCAAAGGATTTGAAAAGATCACGCTTGAGCCCGGAGAAACAAAAACGGTGACATTTGTCCTGAACAGCGATCTTCTTGCTTTTTACAACAGGAACATGGAATTTGTCACGGAACCGGGCA
>CAZOYZ010000566.1:0-1950 GCA_964584045.1 uncultured Prolixibacteraceae bacterium
TCGTATAGTATACGAATGATCTACGAATATAGTACGAATAATCTACGAATAAACATCAGGGATAACCCTGCTCTGAACCGGATTAGTTACATACAAATCATTCATAAAGCATCTTTCTTTAACTTTGATTAAAATAATTATCATACAATGGTTTGGCTTCTATTTTGGTTGTGTAGAGACGCGATCCCGTCCGAATGGCCATCCTACCTTAATGCCTCGGATGAGTGGGCCGGGCGGATAATCGCGTCTCTATCCTGATGGTTCGATCGCTGTTCCTAATTATTCATTATTCATCATTCATAACTCAAAATTCCTTAATCATTTTAATATCTTTGAATAATAAATTAAAAATCAAACTTTACCCGGTCATGAGAGAAATATTGAAAGGATTCGCCGTTATGGTTATTCTGAGCAGTCCCGCGCTTGCGGGATTTGGTGTAGCGGCAAAAAACGAAGTGAAACAGTTGATCTGTGAATACAAAACCAATCCCGTCGGCATTGATGTTGCCCAGCCGCGCATGAGCTGGCAGATCGCATCGGCGGAAAGCAATGTCATGCAGACAGCTTATGAAGTCAAGGTTTTTGAAGCCGGTAGTGATCCTGGCAAACCGGGACGTCTGCTCTGGACTTCGGGTAAAGTGAATTCCGACCAGTCAGTTGATATCGTTTACGGAGGCCCGGCGCTGAAATCGATGCAGAAGGTTTTCTGGCAGGTCCGCATTTGGGATAACAATAACAAGGCAACTGGCTGGAGCACACCCGCATCATGGGAAATGGGAATCCTTGAGCCTTCCTCATGGAAAGCTTCATGGATCACGATGGAGCCTGAAACAAGCGCGGAGAAGGAAAAACCCAGCCACTTCTACCGTAAAGAATTTGCTGTTGCAAAAAAGGTAAAATCGGCAAGGGTATACGTCACCTCTCTTGGTTTATACCAGCTCTATATCAACGGGCAGAAAGTCAGCGCCGATCTTTTTACGCCCGGCTGGACAAGTTACAAGAAAAGACTTCAGTACCAGACCTATGATGTCACTTCAATGATCAAAGCCAAAAATGCTGTCGGGGCAATCGTCGGCGACGGCTGGTACCGCGGATATATCGGCTTTTCAGGCCAGAACAACTATTACGGAAGCAAGATTGCGCTTCTCGCTCAGCTTCAGCTTAATTATACTGACGGAACAAGCGAAACCATCCTTACTGATAAGAGCTGGAAGACCTCAACCGGCCCCATTATCTCATCCGATATTTACGACGGCGAGAAATATGATGCAAGGCTTGAAATGACCGGATGGAACAATCCCGGCTTTAATGAGTCAAAATGGATTGCAGCATCTTTAGCTGATAAACCTTCCGCCGCATTGATTGCTCCCCAGGGAGAAGTGGTAAAAGCCATCCAGGAATTAAAACCCATTAAAATCATCACTACCCCCAAAGGGGAAACGGTTTACGATATGGGCCAGAACATGGTTGGCTGGGTAAGGCTGAAAATCAAAGGCAACAAAGGCGACCAGGTCATTATGAAATTTGCCGAGGTGCTCGACAAGGAAGGCAATTTTTACACTGCCAACCTTCGCTCCGCCAAGGCAACTGACACTTATATCCTGAAAGGCGAAGGTGAGGAAGTGTTTGAACCTCATTTCACTTTCCACGGGTTCAGGTATGTACAGATTGAAGGCCCTGCAACTCCGGTTGCGATGGATCAGCTGACCGGCGTGGTGATCCATTCTGATATGAAGCCTACCGGGACTTTCAGCTGCTCCAATCCGATAGTCAATCAGCTTCAGCACAATATCCAGTGGGGACAGAAAGGCAACTTCCTCGATGTGCCGACCGACTGTCCGACCCGCGAGCGGGCGGCTTGGACCGGCGACATGGGTGTTTTCGTCGAAACGGGGATAACCCTGGCAGACTGCTGCCCGGTGATCCGCAAATGGCTGGCCGAATGCCGTG